>NZ_DASVFL010000074.1:0-27380 GCF_036380075.1 Lentzea sp.
GAACAGCAGCAGCCCGACGACCGCGACGACCCCTCCCGTCACGGCCACCTCCCGTGCCGACCACGTCGTGCCGTGCAGCCTTCCCACCACCGCGTCGTACGACAGCAGCGGTGCCTCGCCGAGGGCGAGCTGGATCGCGGACACCGCGACCACGACCGACATGGCCAGCAGGACGAACGCCGCGAGCGTGGCGGGCAGCACCCGGCGGGAACGGCGGGTCACAACACCCTCCCCGCCGACGCCTTCTCGACGCGCAGCACGCCGACCGAGACGTCCACGACGGACACCCGCAGTCCCGTCAACGCCCCGACGCGCTCGACGAGGTGCGCGCGCACCCGCGCGGCCGTCGACGCGACCGGTGCCGGGTACCGGAGGTCGAGCCGCGCGTCCAGCGAGGCGACGCCCCCGGTCACGCGCGCGGTGACCTCGGCACCCAGCACGTCCGCCACCTCCATCGCGGCACGTCCGGCGATGCGGCTCACGGCGCGGTCCGCGACCGTGGTCAGACCTGGTTGTGCGGCAACGAGAGATGCGGTCATGGTCAGTCCCGATCCCTGCCGAGCAGCTGCGCCAGGTCGAGCTTGCCCTCGGCGACGCGGCCGGCCACGAGGCCGATCGCGCCGAAGACGAGGACGACCAGGAACGCGCTGAAGCCACCGAACGCCGCGGCCAGACCGAGCGCGAGCCCGGTCAGCAGGCCCAGTGCTGTGGTGCTCATGGCGTTCTCCCTCACTGCACGCGCGCGGTCTCGGGCTCGTCGCCCTCGGAGTCGCTCGGGATGTGCACGTCGTTGACGTTGATGTTGACCTCGACGACCTCGAGGCCGGTGATCTGCTCGATGGCGGTGATCACGTTGCCGCGCACCGACTTCGCGAGGTCGGCGATCGGCACGCCGTACTCGACGACGAGCTCCAGGTCGACCGCGGCCTGCTTCTCGCCGACCTCGACCGACACGCCCTGGCCCGCGCTCGCGGTGGCTCCGGGGATCCGGTCGCGCAGCGCGCTCAGCGCACGGGTGGCGCCGCCGCCGAGGGCGTGGACGCCGCGGATCTCCCGCGCGGCGAGGCCGGCGACCTTCTGCACCACGACGTCGGCGATGGTGGTGGAACCCTTGTCGGTCACCAGCTTCGCGTCCACGACGCTGTTCCTCTTCTCGATCGCCTGCGTCATCGCTAACCCCTTCCCTCGAAGTGTCGTCGTCTGTAGGACACAGCCTCCGGCGGAAACGTCACGCCCCGTTCAGGTGATCGAGCGCACGTTTGTCCACATCGGTCACAACGATCCGCAGCATCGCGTCTTCCCATTGCGTGCCAACGAGAACGGCCCGCAGCACCTCGCCGGCCTCCGCGCACTGCAACGGCAGCCTGGTCGCGACGACGCGCACGCACACCAGGTCGTCCTCGACGTCGACGGCCACGGCGTCGACGTCCCACGGGATCCACGAGCGGGCCGGCTCCGGCGCCGACGGCCGCAGCCCCTCGATCTTCCCCAGCGCCTTCAACAGCTCCGCCACGATCACCATGCGACGTCCACCACGGTGACGAGAACGGACTCCACCTCGACGCCGGTCAGTTCCGGCACGACCGCGCGCACCGACCGTTGCACGGCGCGGGCCACGGCCGCGGCCTGGTCCAGTCCCGAGATCACCACGTCCACCTCCAGCACCGCGGCCACTCCCGACCACCGCACCCGCACACCTTCGACCGGCGCCGGCTGCAGACCCTTGATCTGCTGCCGCGCCGTGCGCACCACCGAACTCACCAGGCCCGCCATCCCGGGCTGCACGCGCACACCGGCGACCCGTTCGGCCGCGTGCACCGCGACCGCCGCCACAGCCGGTGCGGACACGACTGTCTCGATCACTCGCTCACCCTTCGAGAACGTCCGACACGACGAGGTCCAGGCGGGCGAGCCGCACACCGATGCGCGCCGAGGCCGCGGCCAGCACCCGCCGCCGCACCTCCTCGTACGCCTCGACCGTGACGCGCGCGGTGATCGCGATGCTGAGCTCGACCTCGATCACCGGGTCCGGCCCGGTCGACTCCTCCGCCTCGACGACCCGGCACCCCCGTGCCCGCACGCCGTCGACGCCGTCCGCGGCGTACCGCAGCACGGCCGCGACCGCCCGCGTGCTGATCCGCGCCAGCCCGTCGCCGGGCAACGGCACGACGTCCGCCCGTCGCACGTCGGCGCGCACGGCGGACATGACACGGCTGACCAGGTCGGACGGTGGTTCCAGCTCCTCCTGCGCCATTTCCTCGGTCGCCGCGCGCAGCACCAGCAGGCTTTCCCGCACGGCCGCGCAGTGCGGACACGAGCGCGTGTGCTCGTCGGAGAGGTCGATCACCTCCCAGACCTGTTCGACGTCCCGCCCGCACGGCAGGTCGTAGTCGGACGTCACCGCCACGGCGCCATCACCTCCGCGAGTTGTGCCCGTGCCCGTGCGAGCCTGCCGCGCACCGCCTGCTGGGTCGTGCCGATCGCCTCCGCGATCTCGTCGTAGGACCGGCCGTGGACCTCGCGCAGCACCCAGCACGCCCGCTGTTCCGGTGTGAGGCCGCGCAGTGCGGCTTGCAGCGCGTCGAGCTGCGCGTTCACCTCCACCGCGCGGTCGGGCCGGGTGCGCGGTGCCGCCGACTCGTGCTCGTCGAGCTCCGTGTCGGTGTGCGGCTTGCGCTTGCGCAGCACGTTCAGGCACTGGTTGGTGGTGGTGCGGTAGAGCCAGCCGAGGAACGCCCCGTCGTCCTGGAGCTGTTCCAGGCGACGCCACGCGGTCAGGAACACGTCCTGCACCGCGTCCTCGGCGTCCCCGCTGCTGCCCACGATGCGCAGCGCCAGCCGGTACATCGGACCCTGGTAACGGCGGACCAGCTGCTCGTAAGCACGCATGTCGCCGTCACGGGACCTAGCCACCAGCGTGGCATCGTCGAGTGCGGCTGCCTCGGCCACGCTCATGCGCACACCCCCGCCCAATTTCTCCGTCGTCCGATGGACACGTTCGTGCGCGAAACGTCACGCGGTTCCACAATTTCCCGGTCGTGAGCGTCCTCACCCGGTTTTCACCCGACAGTGGCGTGACGATGCCCTGGTCAGGGGTGTCGAACCGACGTCAACGAACTCTCAGCCGGAGGAGGACGCGATGTCGCTGTCGGACAAGTTCAGCAACAAGGCCGAGGAGCTCGGCGGCAAGGCCAAGGAGACCGCGGGCGAGGTGACCGGCGACGAGCAGCTCGCCAACGAGGGCCGCGCGGACCAGGCCAAGGCCGCCGTCAAGGACGGCGTGGAGAAGGTGAAGGACGCGGTCGGCGGGGTCGTCGACAGCGTCGCGAAGCACCTGAAGAAGTAGCGCTTCAGCCGAAGCGGAGCTCTCCCGCGACGACGCCGTCGAGCTCGCGCACGAAACCCGCGCCGAACGCGCTGGACGGAGTGTGCGAGCCCGGCGCGGCGTCGTGGATCTTCCCGATCGCGCGGAGCACGGCGTCCGCGGTGAGGCTGTAGGCGTTGGGCGTGGTGATCGCGCACTGCACCTTGGTCTTCGCGTCCCACGCCTCGCCGAACACCTCGGCACGCGTGTTCGCGCGCCTGCTCTCGTCGGGGCCCTTCACCTTGCCGGCGACGGACTTGGCGACGTTCTGCACGAGCGAGGTCTGCAGCACGGGCGAGAAGAACTGCTGCAGCTGCCCGAGCACGCCGGGCACGGTCGTGAACGTGGTGATGTTCGGGATGCCGGTCGACCGGTAGGCGGTGCTGACGTCACCCCACGGGATGCTGCCGACCTCGCGCGGCCCCGACCGGAAGTACGCGGTGCGCCTGCGGTGCCCGATGCGCACCCGCCTCAGGTCGCCGTTCACCCGGATCCGCCCGCCGACCGCGGCGGCCTCGACCGACGTCTTGGTCGTGCCCGCGCTCGCCCCTCCCCCGACAACGAACGCGAGGTCGAGGTGCGTGGCGGTCGGCAGCGCCTCCTTGAGCATCGCGGCCACGCAGTCCGTGGGGACGACGTCGAACCCGGCGCCGGGCAACAGCACGATGCCCGCCTTGCGCGCATCGATGTGCCTCGCGCTCACGGACTCGAAGACGTCGATCTCGCCCGTGATGTCGAGGTAGTGCGTGCGGCTCTTCAGACACGCGTCGACCATCGCGTCGGAGGTCTGCGAGAACGGGCCCGCGCAGTGCACGACGACGTCGACGTCATCGAGGTTCTTGCGCGCGTCGCCCAGGTCGAACGCGCGGTGCTCCAGTCCCAGCGCGGCGGCGACCGGTTCGACCTTCTCGCGCGAACGGCCGGCGAGCACGGGCCGTTCCCCGCGCTCGACCGCCAGCTCGGCGATCAGACGTCCGGTGTAGCCGTTGGCGCCGTAGACCATCCACGTCATGACGCGACCTTACCGGTGAGTAGCGTTCCGGGAACCCAGCAGCGACCCGATCAGCAGCAGCACGCCCACCCCGATCACCGGCAGCCCCCACAGCAGCCGCCGGTGCCGCAGGTCCGCGCAGATGTCGACGTAGGCGGGACTCACCGCCGAGGCGGCGGGCTCGTCGAACCCGATCCCCACGCTGTTGCCGCACGGGATCAGCGTCCCGCTCGGCGCCTCGACGGCGAGCGTCACGAAGAGGATCGCTCCCCCGCCGAGGAGGAACGCGAGACCGACCACGACCGCGAAGGTGCGCACCGACATGAACAGAAGTTACGTCTCATGTGGACTTCGGGATAGCCCTGGTCAGACGCATTGGGGCTGATCCCCTAACCCCCCGCCGGCCGGTGCCGCGGACCGTGCTTTCCCACCATGCGGGCAAGAACCCGCAACCTTGCTCCACACGGCCGTGGGGCGGCTGCGGCGCAGGGCCGCCGACCTTGATCCATCCCGCCTTCACCTCCCCAGCACCACGGGCAGCGAGGCGAGGCTGACCATGATGTCGTTGTGCGTCACCGGCGGCTGCTCGGCTCGCGCGCGAACGGCCCGCGGGAACCGCGTGACGAGGTGCCGCAGCACCGTCTCCGTCTCCAGCCGCGCGAGCGACGACCCGAGGCAGAAGTGCGGCCCGTACCCGAACGTCGCGTGCCCGTTCACGCCCCGCCCGACCCGGTACTCCGCCGCGTCCTCGTGCGCCCGCGGGCACCGCCCCGCCGAGCCGAGGTTGATCAGCAGGATCGTGTTCTCGGGGACCGCGACCCCTTCGATCTCGACGCGCTCGGTGGTGATGCGGTGCGTGGCGTGCCGGACGGGTGAGTTGTGCCGCAACGTCTCCTCGACGAGCAGGGGCACCAGCGCGGGGTTGGCCGCGGCCTCTTCCCACAGCCCGTTGTCCAACGCGTCGTGCACCACGTTCGCGATGAGACCCGCCGTCGTCTCATGACCCGCCACGACCAGAAGGAACGCCATCGCGATCAGTTCGTCGTGCGTCAGCCGGTCACCGTCGTCGTCAGCTTCGACCAACGCCTTGAACAACGAGCCCTCGCCCAGCGAGCCACCCGTGAGCAGTTCGTGGAAATACCCGCCCAACGCGTCACTCGCGGGCTGCGACAGCGCGGGGTCCATCGACAGCATCGTCTCGATCAACCTCCGGACCGCCACCCGGTCGTCTTCCGGTACCCCCAGCACCTCGCCGATGACGTGCAGGGGCATCGGCACCGCGAGCCGGGCAACGATGTCGACCTCCACACGTTCCGGCAGCGCGTCCACGAGCTCCGAGGTGATCTGCTCGACGCGAGGCGCGAGCCGGTGCACCGCCTGGTGGTGGAACGCCTTGACCGCAAGCCGCCGCAACCGCGCGTGCCGCGGGTTGTCGCTGTTGAGCATGCTGGGCCCGAACAGCCCGGCGAGGTCCGTCTGCGCACTGCCGGCCTCATTGAGCTGGCGCATCATCTCCCGCTGCAACAACCCGCTGTCCTTGGACAACCGCCTGTCGGCGAGGAGTGCGCGGGTCAGTTCGAGCCCCACCGTCACCACCGAGACCCGCACCCCGTCCGGCCGCCTGGCCGCGTGCACGGGCCCGGTGCTCCGCGCCTCGTCCTCCAGCAGGTGGTGATCCCGCGCCCGCAGTCCGCCGCCGGTGAGCAAATCCGCCACGTCGCCTCCCATCGCCGTTCCGGAGGCTATTGGAGCCGAGCCAAGAACCTAGATCGTCCTCACCGAAGGCAACCCGCGTGGCGCAGCGTTGCGTCCCAGCACCCACTCGGGCAGGTGGTGCTGCAACGCGGCACGCCCCCGCGACGTGATGTCGACCGGCGCGGCCATCCCGTGCTTCCCGGGCCGCTCGGGCTTGTCCCACGTGATCCAGTGGCGCTGGTGCAGGTTCTCGAGGTCGTCGGCGTCCCGCTGCTCGGCGGGCCGGTGCTCCAGGTACCAGCTCGTGGCGCCCCTGTGCACTCCGCCCTGTTCGACCAGGGCGAGGAGCTTGATCTGCTCCTGGGTGACTGCGGTGGTGACGGGCTTGGCGGCCTTGCCCTTGCGTCTCACAGGTGGTCGTCCTTCGGAGGAGGCTCCAGGCAAACGCGTACAAGTTACGTCACCGAGCCACCGCGACCACCTTCTCGAACTCGACTTGGGGTCATCTCTCCGCCGAGACGACCCCAAGCTGAGACGCCGAGACGAGCTCGGCGGCCCGCCTACCCGTTCAGACGCGGGTAGGTACCGCCCTCGCCTCCGCGAGACGAGGGGTTACGAAGCTTGGCGGCCATGATCTTTCTCCTTGTCTTGACTGGTCACCGGCCATGTCGCAGCGACCTGGCCCAACACTACGAACGATCTGTCGCACAGTTGTCACATCGCGTTGCGGCAACGGATGAGCCCGTCGCCGGACCGGCGCCGGAGCTCGTTGACCGTGCCGAGTCTCCTGATTCCACCTGGCCAGCCCTTCACGAGACTGCTGACGGACAGGCGAGGTTCCTCCGTCGCACATCTACCGCCCGAGGCTCGATCCATCGGCCACCGAACCGATGCCCACCGACCGAAACTCTCAAGAATCAACATCGCAGGAATTCGGGATTTCCATTCCCAACTGAGTCACGAGAATGACGCACGATCCCGTAGTGGCGCCTGTCCGTCAGCACTCATGGCAAGCATCTATCCGAACACCCTCAGGACGTCCACATCTCGCCGTCACGCTCCTCGACGTCATCAGGAACTCGCGGCAACCACTGCCTCGCCGCGAGACTCCGCAAAACCAGCCATACGTCGTGGTCCGAACGGCGGTAGACCGCCGCCACGACCATTCGAGACGATATGGCTCACTCTTGTCACAGTCGCCGGGGGTTCGAAGTGCCAGGTTCACGTCCAGTTCGCCACGCCGAGCAAGCAGCCGGCAGGTTTCTGGAACATCTCCTCCGCCAGCCTGGCCGCTCTCGCAACATCTGGGTCGCTGTAGCTGTCGACCTCGGGTTGCACGTGGCTGCCAACGACCCCAGCGAGTTCAACCAGGAGGCCGCCGGCGCCGCCTGGGCGCGTTACCTCTACGACAACGACCAGCTCACCGGAACGGACCTGGTCCGGTACAAGGCGGGCGCGAGCAACAGGAGAACGCGTGGAAAGCGCATCAAACATCACGCGATGAGCAGGGCATTGTCAGGCAAGTCACTGTCTCTTGCGACGCTCAAAGAGCTGATCGACGTATTTGAGATCAAGAGGATCGACGCCCAGAGACTGGAGAACATCTGGCACGGGAAGGAGTACGCACCGGTCGTGGAAGGCACTCTCGTCCAGCCGCCCGGTTTCGGTGAATCCGGTCTCGAGACGGTGTACATCCAGGAAGAGCACGTACTGGGCCCGGACGGCCTGCCACTGCGACACGAGACACGTCAGACGGTCCGTTCACTTCGCGATGGTGTCGACCACTTCCCGCATCGCTTCGACACCGACGAGCTCGAGGTCACGCTTCTCAAGGGAGGAACCCAAAGCGAGCTCGTCCAGTGCGAGAGCGGCTTGTGGCTCGTCAAATATGTTTTCTACGAGCCTCTGAAACTCGGGATTCTGCAGGACTTCAGATATCAGCTCGACTTCCACTACAGCGAACCACCTCCCACCGTCTACAACAGAACGATCTACGGGCACTACAGCGGTGGGTGGCATCTCGATGTCACGTTCGACGAGAACCGCCTTCCGAACAAGGTGTGGTGGGCGGAGTGGGAGACAGCCGATCCGCACAGCCCGATCAAGCACGAGGAACCCGTCGCACTGGATCCTGACCACTCGGTTCACCGGCATCTGGTGTCAATCAGCAGTGCTGTTGCGGGGTTTCGATGGGTGTGGTAGCTGGCGGTTCCAACTGACGAGTAGGCATGGCAGACTCTTAGACCCTCGCTCTAACGTGCTCGGAGGCCTGCCATGTCAAGCTCCACCCTGGCTGGACCGGATGCCGCAGCCGCGTACTTGCGCGAGCTGCTGAACCAGCAAGGCCGATACCGAGATCGCTGGATGCAGCGGGCGGAGAAGCCCCGAAGAAATGAGATCAGCCAGGCTGCGGTGGCCCGGGTCATAGCCGACTACTTACGACTGAAGTCGGGCGAACCCCCCAACGCTCGTGCACTCAGAAGCTTCATCCAACGTGCACTCGCAGGACGAAATCTCACGTCAGAGACCTTGAAGTTGTTCGTCGGCGCATTTTCGTTGTCAGAAGACGACGCACGTCAACTGCTTGCGTTGTTCAGCGGCGCGCATCCCGAAGAAGTTGACGCCGTCCTGTTACCGCTTGCCGCACCGCCCGCCAAGGCCGCCGGCTTCCAGACACCCAGCTATGAAGTGGTGTCCTTACAAGAGGAACATTACGTCGGCCGCGACGGAACAGCTCACGAACATCATCTCGTCCAGAGGATCGAGGCACTGGTCGACGGGGTCGACCGCTGCCCGGTGCGCTGGGACACGCAAGCCATCGAAATACTCGAGACAAAGGGCGGCCAGGTCACAGATCTCTACCACTGCGGCCTTGCGACCTACGCTTTCGACATTGTCCTTCCCCACAAGTTGACTAAAGGGGAGCAGACAACGATCGAGTATCGGGTGAAGCTCAAGTACAAAGAGCCCAGAGGTTTTTTCAGGCGCGTTGCCTCACGCCCGACGAAAGACATGTCGCTCACCGTGAACTTCCACCCGGACTACGTACCCTCTCGCGTCTGGTGGGCCAGCTGGAATGACCGCGAGCCGGACAGCCGACCACTCACGCGTGAACACGTCGAGGTCAAGACAGATCGAGAACCGCATGTTTTCAAGTCACTCGCTTTCGCGGTGCAAAGCGTCATCGGGTTCAGCTGGGAATGGTGAGGGACCACTGACCCGAGCGGGCAAGTTCTAAAAGAGAAGTTTTCTTCCATCTGCGGCGACCGGATTGACGGGATACGACCGCGCCACCAGCAGGAAACAGCTTCTCCAAGCAGATCTCCGCAGCCGAAAAGGCTGATCAGATCAAACTCACTTCGCGAAGTCATCGCGTGGGTGTTCACATGACGTCTGTGTGCACCCACACGACGTTTGACAGTCTCTTGGAGAACTGCGCTCAACCGGTGCGGTCCGCTCACGGTGAAACTTCAGGCCAGATCCGCAGCAGTGGTGGGCGCGACAGGGATCGAACCTGCGACCGCTCGGGTGTAAACCGAGTGCTCTTCCGCTGAGCTACACGCCCCAACCCACGCCCGAAGACGGACGCAGGACCTACATCATGCCCGAAGAGAGGCTACGGCCCTCTTCCACCCGGACTGGTCCCGGGCCTCCCCGGGCGAGTTCACCTCGGCGAACCGCACCACGCCGGAGACGTCCACCAGGAATGTCCCCCGCACGGCCATGCCGGAGTCGGAGTTGAACACCCCGTACGACGACGCAACGGCCCCGTGCGGCCAGAAGTCCGACAGCAGCGGGAACTGGTACCCCTCCTGCTGCGCCCACGCCTTCAGCGCGTACGGCGTGTCCACGGACACGCCCAGCACCTCGACGCCCTCGTAGGCCGGGAGCTCGTCGCGGAGCTGGCACAGCTCGCCGCGGCAGATGCCGGAGAACGCGAACGGGTAGAACACCAGCAGCACGCTCCGGACGCCGCGGAACGACGACAGCGTCACGGGCTGCTTGTTGTAGTCCCTGAGCGTGAAGTCCGGTGCCTCGGAACCGACGGCTACCGCCACGGGAACCCCTCCTCGCACCACCCGGATCCACGAGCGACGTCGGACCGCCCGTGGATCCAGGGGGTCAGCGCTTGGCCTTGGCGGACTTCGGCCACACCAGGCGGGTGCCGGCCCAGTCGTCCGCGACGCTGATGTTCGAGGTCTGCGAGAGGCCCGCGGTCGGCACCGCCTCGGCGATGTCCGAAGGCTCCACGTGGCCGGGGCGGCCGGTCTTCGGGGTGAGAACCCAGATCACGCCGTCCTCGGCGAGCACCCCGGTGGCCTCGAGCAGAGCGTCGACCAGGTCGCCGTCGTCCTCCCGCCACCAGAGCAGCACGACGCTCACGGTCTCGTCGGCGTCCTCGTCGAGGATGTCCCCGCCGATCTGCTCTTCGACGGCGGCACGGAGGTTGTCGTCGACATCCTCGTCCCAGCCGAGCTCCTGGACGACCATGCCCGATTCGATCCCGAGCTTCTCGGCGACGCCGATCTTGCCGGCGTCTTCCGCGGCGACCACGGTTTTCACTCCTCCAACTACGCAAGAGCGACAGCCTCAGAGACTGCCGCCAAGTCGACTACCTCGGGCTAGCGAACACTGTCAGCTACCTCCGGCGCAACTGTTGACCACGTGACACGCCGTAACAGGCCCCCCTGTGGAGGGACCTACACTGGCATGAGGCACGCTCTACATACCTCTTATCGCGCGCGCGTGAGCGACACGATCCAGAACTACCGATCAGTAGCGATGACGAAGTCGCGCCGCAAGGACAACGATAGGAGCGCGTGGCACGGTTTCCGGGCCACGCGAGTACCGCCAACGAAGCCGAGGAGACACCTTGAGCCCGCAGAACACAGGCCCCGAGCGGGTACGTGTCATTCGCGACGGTATGGCAGCCCACCTGCCCGACATCGACCCCGAAGAGACTTCGGAGTGGCTCGAGTCGTTCGACGAGGTGCTCAAGGGCGGTGGCCAGCAGCGGGCGCGGTACCTGATGCTGCGCCTGCTGGAGCGTGCGCGTGAGAACCACGTCGGCATGCCCTCGCTGACCAGCACCGACTACGTCAACACCATCCCCACCGAGCGGGAGCCGTGGTTCCCCGGTGACGAGGAGGTGGAGCGCCGTTACCGTGCGTGGATCCGGTGGAACGCCGCGATGACGGTGCACCGCGCGCAGCGGCCCGGCGTGGGTGTCGGTGGACACATCTCGACGTACGCGTCGAGCGCGTCGCTCTACGAGGTCGGCTTCAACCACTTCTTCCGCGGCAAGAACCACCCCGGCGGCGGCGACCAGATCTTCATCCAGGGCCACGCCTCGCCCGGTGTCTACGCCCGCGCGTTCCTCGAGGGCCGGCTGTCCGAGCACCAGCTCGACGGCTTCCGCCAGGAGTACTCGCACGCCGGTCCCGGCGGTGGCCTGCCGTCGTACCCGCACCCGCGCCTGATGCCGGACTTCTGGGAGTTCCCCACGGTCTCGATGGGCATCGGCCCGATGAACGCGATCTACCAGGCGCGGTTCAACCGCTACCTGCAGGCGCGCGGCTTCCGGGACACCTCCGACCAGCACGTGTGGGCGTTCCTCGGCGACGGCGAGATGGACGAGCCCGAGTCGCGCGGCCTGCTCCAGCTCGCGGCCAACGAGCAGCTCGACAACCTCACGTTCGTCGTCAACTGCAACCTGCAGCGCCTCGACGGCCCGGTGCGCGGCAACGGCAAGATCATCCAGGAGCTGGAGTCGTTCTTCCGCGGCGCCGGCTGGAACGTCATCAAGGTCGTCTGGGGCCGCGAGTGGGACTCGCTGCTGCACGCCGACCGCGACGGCGCGCTCGTCAACCTGATGAACAACACGCCCGACGGCGACTACCAGACCTACAAGGCCAACGACGGCGCGTACGTCAAGGAGCACTTCTTCGGCCGCGACCCGCGCACGAAGGCCCTCGTCGACGCCATGAGCGACGACGAGGTGTGGAACCTCAAGCGCGGCGGCCACGACTACCGCAAGGTCTACGCGGCCTACAAGGCGGCGACCGAGACCGTCGGCCAGCCCACCGTCATCCTCGCCAAGACCATCAAGGGCTACTCGCTCGGCCCGCACTTCGCGGCCCGCAACGCGACGCACCAGATGAAGAAGATGACCCTGGCGGACCTGAAGGGCTTCCGCGACAGCCTGCGCATCCCGATCTCGGACGAGCAGCTCGAGGCCGACCCGTACCTGCCGCCGTACTACCACCCCGGGCAGGACTCGCCGGAGATCCAGTACATGCAGGAACGCCGCCGCCAGCTGGGCGGGTTCGTGCCGGAGCGCCGCACCAAGTCCAAGGCGCTGGTGCTGCCGGGCGACAAGGTCTACGAGGGCGTCCGCCGCGGTTCGGGCAAGCAGGAGGTCGCCACGACGATGGCGTTCGTCCGTCTCGTCCGCGACCTCGCGAAGGACCCGGAGATCGGCCCGCGCATCGTCCCGATCATCCCGGACGAGGCACGGACGTTCGGCATGGACTCCATGTTCCCGACGCAGAAGATCTACAACCCGAACGGCCAGGCGTACACGTCGGTGGACGCCAACCTGATGCTCGCCTACAAGGAGTCCGAGCAGGGCCAGATCCTGCACGAGGGCATCAACGAGGCGGGGTCCACGGCGTCGTTCACGGCGGTCGGCACGTCCTACGCCACGCAGGGCGAGCCGATGATCCCGATCTACATCTTCTACTCGATGTTCGGCTTCCAGCGCACGGGCGACGGCCTGTGGGCGGCGGCGGACCAGATGGCGCGCGGCTTCGTGCTCGGTGCCACCGCGGGCCGCACCACGCTGACCGGTGAGGGCCTGCAGCACGCCGACGGCCACTCGCTGCTGCTGGCGCACACGAACCCGGCCGTGGTCGCCTACGACCCGGCGTGGTCGTTCGAGGTGGCGCACATCGTCAAGGACGGTCTGCGCAGGATGTACGGCGAGAACGCCGAGAACGTCTTCTACTACATGACGGTCTACAACGAGCCGTACGTGCAGCCGGCCGAGCCGGAGAACCTGGACGTGGAGGGCCTGCTCCGCGGCCTCTACCGGTACCAGGAGGGCCCCGCGGGCGACGGTCCGCGCGCCCAGCTCCTGGGCTCCGGCGTGGGCCTGCCGTGGGCTCTGCAGGCGCAGAAGATGCTGGCCGAGGAGTGGGGCGTCTCCGCGGACGTGTGGTCCGCCACGTCGTACTCGGAGCTGCGCCGCGACGCCGTCGACACCGACCGCCACAACCTGCTGCACCCGGACGCCGAACCGCGCGTGCCGTACGTGACGCAGGTGCTCAAGGACGTGCAGGGTCCCGTGGTCGCCGTGTCCGACTGGGCGTCGGCGATCCCGGACCTGATCCGCCCGTACGTCCCGACCGACATGACGACGCTGGGCACGGACGGTTTCGGCTTCTCCGACACCCGCCCGGCCGCCCGCCGCCACTTCCTGGTGGACGCGGAGTCGGTCGTCGTCGCCACGCTGGCCGCACTGGCCAAGCGCGGCGAGGTCGAGCAGTCGAAGGTCGTCGAGGCGGCCCGCAAGTACCGCATCGACGACGTGCAGGCGGCCGGCCCGTCCACGTCGGACGCGGGCCTCGCGTAACCGGTTCGGCGAAGGGCCGCTCCGCCACGCGCGGAGCGGCCCTTTTCACGCCCTGAGGGCGTACTCGGTGAACCGGCCGGCGGTTCGGAACCCCAGACGCCGGTAGACGGTCTCGCCCTCCTCAGAGGCCTGCAGAACCGCGGTTCGGTGTCCCTCGGCCCGTGCGGTGTGCAGAGCGGCCGACGTGATCGCACCGCCGTAGCCCCGCCGCCGGTCCGTCGCGAGCGTCGCGATGTTGTAGATCCCGGCGACACCCGCGTGCGGGAACACCTCCGCCGTGCACACCGCGCGCCCGTCCACGTACCCGACGAGATAGCGCGCCGGGCTCGTCAACGCGTGCGGTGCGACCGCGGCGTAGAAGCGGCGGACCGTGGCGGCGGGCGGGTCCCAGTTGGCTGCCAAGACCTCCGCGTGGTCCGCGAGCTCGGCCTCGGTGCTCACCCGGCGGATCTCCAGCCCGTCCGCGACCGGCTCGGGCAGGGTGGCGCCGGCGAGGTCGAGCCACATGGCGGCCTCGGTCTCCGACGCGCTCAGGCCCGCATCGGCCAGCACCGCACCGAGGTCGGCCGGGGTGCTCGCCGGACCGACCCACCACGAGAACGGCCGCCCGGTCGCCGCGACGGCCTCCACCGTCTCGGCGACGCGCGTGGCGGCGGTCGCCTCCGTGAACCGGGCCGCCGCCACGAGGTTGAACGTGTCGTCTTCCAAGCCGCTGTCCGCGACCAGCAGGTCGTCCGCCTCGGCCACGGTCGCGTCCGGCAGGTACCGGTGCAGGTGGCACGCGTGCGCGGCGAGGTTCCGCTCCATGTCCGCCAGCAGGTCGGCACCGGTCACGGGCTCAGCACTGCGCAACGGGCTGTGCCCCCACCAGCGGCTGGTCGGCACGACCGTCCAGCAGCAGCGGGACGATCGGCCGCGCCTCCTGTTCCACCGGCACGATCCGGTCGCCGCCCCGCAGGTACTGCGACGTGATCCCGTGCAACGCCAGCTCGTCCCGCACCTCGACGTACTGCGCCCCGGTCAGCACGTACCCGCACGGCGCGGGGACGACGTCCGACGGGTCAGGGGCCTGGTTGTCGGCACCACCGAAGTACACGGGCCCAGACCGCACAGCGCGCGACGCGGCGTTCGCGGCCTCGATCCCCTCCCGGTTGTCCCGGACGAACGCCTGCGTGCCGTCCAGGGCCTTCAAATGCGACTCGACGCGGAACGCGGGCGTGCCCAGGACGTTCGTCTCGACCAGCAGACCCATGCCGTGCTTCAGGCCGCCGGTGTTGCGCAGGATGCGTTCCTGGCCGTCGCCGGCGACCTGGCGCACGGGCTCGCCGGTCACCGGGTCGACGTAGATGCCGTAGACGCTGGAGGTGCGGCCGGCGGCCTCGACCGAAGGACGCACGTACGACCGCGACAACGTCTCGGACAGGTCGTGCACGCCGTCCGACACGTTCAGGTTGCGCGGCCACAGCCACAGCACGTCCTTCACGTAGTACGGCGCGGAGGGCCCGAACTCGTGCAGGTCGTGGATCACGTCGGGCTTGAAGTCGCGGATCACCGCGGCCATCGCGCGGGCCTCGGCCGTGCGCAGCAGCAGGTGGTCGCGGTTGATGTCGATGCCGGCCGAGTTGCCGCGGGTGTCGAGGACGCGGCCGTCCGGGTTGGCGTTCGGCACGAACAGGTAGGTGACCTGCGACGTGCGCGGCAGCGAGCGCATGCGGACCAGGCACGCCTCGCGGCCCGCGGGTTCGTCGCCGTGCTGGGAGCAGATGAAGAGCACGACGGTGCGCGCCGACCGCGGGCCGACGCGCACCAGTTGGATCGGACGGCCCTGAGCCGTGACACCGATCTGCGAGATCGGGAGGTCCAGGGCGCGCAGGTAGGTCTGTTCCTCCGACTCCGAGGTCCAGTTGCCGGTCTTCTCGAAACCGGTGCGTGGCGGCTCAGATGCCGCAGACGCCGTGGCGGGCGGAGGAACCAGGAACGAAGCAGCAGCCAGGAATGCGACAAGTCCCCTCATAGGGGAGACTTTGCCGCCTGTGTCAACCGGCGGGCGGTGCGGTTCCAGTCGACGAAGCCGTGGACCACCAGACCCGCGAAGATCAGGTAGACGAACGCGCTGAAGTACAGGCCCGACTGGATCTGCAACGGCACGCCGACGGCGTCGACCACCAGCCACACCAGCCAGAACTCGACCAGGCCGAGGCCCTGCAGCGCGAACGCCAGCACGGTGCCGACGAAGATCGCGGCGTCCGGCCACGGCGCCCACGAGGCGTCCAGCCAGTCCAGCACCAGCGCGAACGCGACGGTGCCCGCCACGAACGCCCCTGCCACGGCACCGCGTTCCCGCCAGGAGCCCTTGCGGACCACCACGCCGAAGACGGGGTCGCGCCGCTTCACCCAGGCGTACCAGCCGTAGAGGGCGATCAGCCCCACGACGATCTGCCGGGTCGCGAGACCACCGAGGTGCGAGGACAGGTAGACCGTGAACAGCAGGGCGACCGAGACCAGTTGGACCGGCCACGTCAGCAGGGACCGGCGTTGCGCGAGGAACACCACCGCCAGCGCCAGGACCTGCCCGAACAGCTCCGTGTACGCGATCTTCTGCCCGAAGATCGTCAATCCCGTCTCGTACCACACGGCTTGTTCCCCCGCGGTTCAGTCGCAGTACACCGGTGTTTCCTACGGTCCCACCATGTCACCTTCCTCAGCACTCGCGCTCGTCTCTTTGTTCCTCACCGCGCCCGCGACGCCCGTCATCACACCGACGGTCGTCACGCAGACCTTCGAGGAGCCCGCGGACGCGGACGACCCGGCCATCTGGGTGAACCCGCGCAACGCCGACCGCAGTGTGGTCCTGGGCACGCTCAAGGAAGGCGGCCTGGCCGCGTTCGACCTGAACGGCCGCACGATCGACGTGTACCCGGCACCTCAGCCGCCGACGCCGGACGCCAAGCCGGGCCGGTTCAACAACGTCGACGTGCTCGGCGACCTCGCGTTCGTCAGCGACCGCGGCCGCGACCGCGTCCGGGTGTTCCAAGTGGACGAACGCGGCGCGAGGGACGTCACGAACCCCGCCACCGGGCCGGTGTTCAGCAGGACCGAGGAGGAGGTCGACGACCAGCACACCGCCTACGGCCTGGCCGCCGGGAAGGTCGACGGCAAGGACGTCGTCGTCACGAGCCGCCGCAACGAGACGACCATCGCACTGCTGCAGGTCGTCAAAGGTGCCCGGTACGACACGAAGAAGGTGTCCACTCTGGACCTGCCGAGCACCTTCACCCTGCCCGACGGCAAGCAGTGGACCGTGTGCGGTGAACCCGGTGAGGGACCGCAGGTCGAGGGCATGGTGATCGACGAGCGCACGAACACCCTGTACGCGGCACAGGAGGACGTGGGCATCTGGCGCATCCCGTTGCGGGCCAACGGCTTCGGCAAGCCGCAGCTCGTCGACAAGGTCCGTTCGTGGGGCGCGCCGCAGAGGTACAACCCGGAGACCGAGGAGTGCGAGGCCGACGGCCCGAACCCCGGCTTGGGCGGGCAGTGGCTCGAAGCCGATGCCGAGGGCCTGACGATCGCGGACGACGTGCTGCTCGCGTCCAGCCAGGGCGACTCGCGGTTCGTCGCCTACCGCACGGCGGACATGAAGCCGCTCAAGGACTTCCGCGTCAAGGACGTCGAACACTCCGACGGCGCCGACATCGTCCTCGGCAAGCTCAACCTGCTCGTCGTCCACGACGGGGAACGTCCGAACGGCACGGGTTTCGCGTTCATCAGGTTCTAGTCTGTCCCGATGGGGACGCTGAGCCAGGACCAGCTCAACAGAGCGCTGATCGAACGCCAGATGCTGCGCGAGCGCGCCGACATGAGCGCGCTCGCCACCATCGAGCACCTCGTCGGCATCCAGGCCCAGGAACCGAAGTCGCCGTACATCGGCCTCTGGACGCGCCTGGAGGACTTCCGGCCGCAGGAGCTCGAAGACCTGCTGACCACCCGCGAGGCCGTCCGCATGCTCCTGATGCGCGGCACGATCCACCTGGTCAGCGCACGGGACGCGCTGGGACTGCGGCCCCACACCCAGCTCAAGCTCGACCGCGAGCTGCGGAGCGGCCCGTTCGCGGGCCGGCTGAGGAACCTCGACCTCGACGAGGTGGCCGAGGCGGGCCGCAAGATCCTCGACGACCTCCCGCAGGGCACCGCGGACGCCGGGAAACAGCTCCGGGAGCGCTGGCCCGACCGCGAGCACACCGTCCTGGGCAACGCCCTGCGCAACAAGCTCGCCCTCGTCCAGCTCCCGCCGCGCGGCCTGTGGCACCGGAGCGGCAGGGCCGTCTGCACCACGGTCGAGAACTGGCTCGGCGAGCCACAACGGGCGATGGACAAGGAGGAGCTGGTTCTGCGCTACCTCGGGGCGTTCGGCCCGGCGACGGTGATGGACGCCCAGCAGTGGTCCGGTCTCACCAAGCTCACCGAGACGTTCAACGCCCTGCGCCCGCGACTGGTCACCTTCCGGAACGAGGCCGGCAAGGAGCTGTTCGACCTCCCCGACGCCCCGCGCCCCGACGCGGACACCCCGCTGCCGGTGAGGCTGCTGCCCGAGTTCGACAACGTCCTGCTCGCCCACGCCGACCGCAGGAGGGTCATCGCCGACGACCGGCTCGGCGTCGTCGTCGGCGGCAAGCCCACGGTCCTCGTCGACGGCTACGTCGTCGCCACGTGGACGATCACCAAGGACCGCGCGATCACCGTCGACTACCTCGACAACCTGCCGAAGAGCAGGCAGAAGGCGGTCGCCGAGGAGTGCGACCGCCTTCAGGACTGGGTGCGGGCCTAAGCCGCCACGTCGACGTGCGCGCCGTCCCCGACGACCAGCCGGTGCTGGCGCGCCGACCCGACGCGGGCCCGGCGGCCGATCAGCGACGTCTCGATCCCGGACACGTTGTGCACGGACGCCTCGTTGAGCACGATCGAGTCGGCGACACCGGACTCGGTGATCCGGCAGTCCGCGCCGATCGACGTGTACGGACCGATGATCGACTCCTCGACCAGCGTGCCGGCGCCGATGATCGCGGGACCGACGATGCACGACCGCACGACGCGGGCGCCCTCCTCGACCACGACGTCACCGATGAGCCGCGACTCGTCGTCGACGATGCCCTGGATGTCGGTCCGCAGCCCCATCAGCAGCTCGCGGTTGCACTCCAGCACGTCCTCGACCCTGCCGGTGTCCTTCCAGAACCCCGAGTACATCCGCGCCCGCACGTCCCGCTCGTGCGTCACGAGCCACTGCAGCGCGTCGGTGATCTCGAACTCGCCGCGCCACGACGGCTCGATCGCGTCGACGGCGGCGTGGATCGCGGGCGTGAAGAAGTAGACGCCGATCATCGCGAGGTCGCTGCGGGGTTCCTGCGGGTGCTCGATCAGCCGCGTCACGCGCGAGTTCTCGTCCACCTCGGCGACGCCGTAGAGGCGCGGGTCCTCCACCTTGTCCACGAGCACCTGCGCGGTCGGCCGCAGGCGGGCGAACTCGTCCGCGATCTGCCCGATCCCCTCGACCAGGACGTTGTCGCCCAGGTACAGCACGAAGTCGTCGTCGCCGAGGAACGGCCGGGCGATCCGCACGCAGTGCGCGACCCCCAGCGGCAGGTCCTGCCTGATGTAGGTGATCGACACGCCCAGGTAGGAGCCGTCGCCGAACAGCTCGGAGATCTCCTGGCCGCTGTCGCCGACGACGATGCCGATCTCGGTGATCCCGACGTCCCTGAGGTTCTCGACCACGTACTCGAGCACCGGCTTGTTCGCGATGGGAACGATCTGCCGGGGTATCGAGTATCCGGCGGGGCGCACGCCCGCGGACAGCACTAGGGCTTTCATAGGTCCTCCACCGCGACGGAACAGTTCGGGTGGAGACGAGACTCCGACCGCCCGGTGGACCGGAACTGGAGAAACCCCGGAACACGAGGAAGGGGCCCCGCGCGGCATGTTTGCGCGGGGCCCCTCCCTGGAAACGAGGACTACCTCTCGGACATCGGGGTGCCCGACGGAGGCGTCGGCATGTCGCTCATGCGACCGCCCACGCCGGACGGCATCTCCTGCGACGCGCGCGGCATCGGGGACTGGGCCTGGGCCTCGTCCTGCACGCGGGTCAGCCAGCCCTCCCAGCGCTGCTGCATGGGGCGGACCAGGCCGCCGCCCACGCCGATGATCACGACACCGGCGATGGTGGCGAGGACGGCGATCAGGACCGGCATGGTCACGGAGATCGCGATGCCCAGCTGGTTCAGCGCCGCGATGACGCCGAGCGCCATGACGAAGCCGTAGGTGATGTTGCCCAGCATCTTCGTGTACGAGCGCTGGCCCAGCGCGCCCATCACGAGACCCTTCAGCGCGGTGCCGATGGCCGACGCGACGATCACGAGCACCAGGGCGACGACGATGCGCGGCAGGTACGCGATGACCTCGTTGAGCAGCGTGCTGACCGGGTTGGAGGCGCCGAAGACGCCGAACGCCAGCTGCAGCGCGATCAGCAGCACGAAGTAGTAGACGATCTTGGCGATCAGCCCGGACGCGTCCATCGACGACTGGCGCATGGCGCCGTTCAGGCCCGAGCGGTCGACGAGCTTCTCGAAGCCGACGCGCTTGAGCAGGAACTGCACGCCCTTGGCGAGAGCCTTGGCGATGAACCAGCCGATGACCAGGACGAGCAGGAAGCCGAGCAGCTTCGGCACGAACGTGGCCACCATCGCCCACGCCTGGCCCAGGCCCTCGGTGATTTGCGAGCCCACGGGCCCTCCAATGAACAGAAGTTGCGGTGAGTGAAGATCCGACCGATTGATCGTTTCGCGGATGACACCGCTCCACAACTTCGACACTGCTACACGAAAGGGTGGCTGACGTGGATTTTTGCCATCGCGCAGTCCAGAGTGGAACCACCGGTGGGGACCGGGGAGAGGGAAGCGCCCGCCACGCTCCGTGGCGGGCGCTTCCACATTTCTACGGCTTTCCCGCGCTCAGCCCGCGGCCGTCGAGGTAGGTCCGGATCCTGTCCGGCGACAGCGCCGGCACCGCGCCGCCCTGCCCGTCCTGCGGCACGTCGGGCCGCGGGTCGCCCGCGCACTCGGTGCTGCTGCCCGGCAACGCCCCGTCGACCAGGTACCGGTTGACCTTGGCGTCGACGCACGCGTTGCCGTTGTAGAGCCCGTGCTTGCCCTCGTCGACGACGGTGATCAGGTTGTGCCCCAGCCGTTCCGCCATCGCCGGGCCGCCCGCGTACTGGGTCTGGGTGTCGCCCTCCGCCTGCACGACGACGCCGATCGGGTAGCCCTCGCGGGCGAGCCTCACCGGCGGCTCCGGCGGGGCGAACGAGCGGAACGTGCACGTCATCGGCGCGGCGCGGACGATGCCGAAGCCGTACGGGTAGCGCTCGCGGAACGTGCGCATGTCCTCGTAGTAGAGGTCGAGGTCGCTCGGCCAGTCCGACTCGCAGGTGACCGTGTCGAACACGCCGGACCGCAGCTCCTCAACACCGGTCCGCGCGAGCACCTGACCGGCCTCGGCGGCCTCGGTGTTCTCCGGCCCCTGCCCTGACCGCAGCTTCACCACGATCGACGCCAGGTCCGACCACAGCGGGCGGTAGCGGGCGCCCACGCCCAGCGCGCCGTCGAACGACGAGCGGCCGTACTCCCCGACCGGTGCCGCGTGCAGCTTCGCGGCCACCTTCTCGACCTCGGCCAGCACCTCGTCGCGGGACTTGCCCAGCCCGAACTTCTCGGCGCGCTCCGCCACCCAGGTCGCCCACGTCTCGACGTCGCGGCGGTAGGCGACGGCCTGCTGGCGGAACTGCTCGTGCCACACCCACTCCGGGTGCACGGCCGAGTCGAGCACGCTGCGGTCGAGCCGGTCGGGGAACAACGTCCCGTACACCGCGCCCAGGTACGTGCCGTAGGAGTAGCCCAGGTAGTTGATCTTCGCCTCGCCGAGCACCGCGCGCACGAGGTCCATGTCCCGCGCGGTGTTCGCGGTGCTGACGTAGCGCCGGATCCCGCCGCCCGACTTCTCGCAGGCCTGCTCGGCCTCGCGCGCCTCCGCCGCCCATCGGGCGAAGTCGCCGTCACCGGGCCGCGACTCCGGCTCGGCGAGCGCGGGGGTGACGCGGCAGTTCAGCGCCGTGGAGCCGCCGACGCCGCGCGGGTCGAAGCCGACGAGGTCGTAGACCTGCGCGACCTCGGCCTTGGCGAGGAACTGGGGCAAGCCGAGCCCGGAGCCGCCGGGCCCGCCGGGGTTGGTGAGCAGCACGCCGCGCCTGCGGTCGGGCGCCGCTGCCCTCTTGCGGCTGATGACCAGGTTGATCCGGTCGCCCGCCGGGGTCGTGTAGTCGAGCGGGGCGACGAGGGTGGCGCACTCCAGGTCGGCCAGCTTTCCGGTGCAGGGCACCCACCGCACCGGCTGGGCGTGGTACTCGGCGAGGGGGTCGGGAGGGTCGGCTGACGCCGTGACACCCGTGGCGGTGAGCACGACCACGCCCAGGACGAACCCGAGGAACCTGCGCAAGACCTACCTCCGTGCCGCACGAAAGACCATCGATCCCCGAAGGTATGGCCGTTCAAACCGCTTCATCGGTTGCGTCACCCGTACCGGTGATGTCCGTCCCCGTGGCTCTAAGCTGCGGATATGACCAGCAGCAAGGCCGAGGAGGAGCACCCGTCCGCGCTCTCCGCCCGCACGATGCGCAAGATCGAACGCGCGTCCGGCTCGCTCGCCACCGCCAGCGTGGCCGAGATGGAGCAGCGGCTGCCCTGGTTCGCGCGGATGCCCGCGGACCAGCGGGCGAGCGTGCTGCTGCTGATCCAGAACGGCGTCGCGGGCTTCGTCGAGTGGCTGCACGATCGGCAGCAGGCGATCCGGCTCACCGCGGAGGCGTTCCGCAGCGCCCCCAAGGACATCTCGCGCTGGGTGAGCCTGCGCCAGACCGTCGAGCTCGTCCGGATAGCGCTGGAGCTGTTCGAGGGCCAGCTGCCGGAGATGGCCGCGAACGACGCCGAGCGCGCGTTGCTGATGGAGGGCGTGCTGCGGTACGGGCGGGAGATCGCCTTCTCGGCGGCCACCTCGTACGCGGCGGCCGCCGAGGCCCGCGGCGCGTGGGACGCGCGGCTGGAGGCGCTGGTCGTCGACGGCATCGTGCGTGGCGACCCTGAGGAGTCGCTGCTGTCGCGCGGCGCCGCGCTGGGCTGGGACCCGGCGCTGGAGGCGACCGTGCTGGTCGGCAACCCCGGCGGCGAGGACCCGCCCGCGATCATCTACTCGGTGCGCAGCAAGGCCGCCCGCGCCGGCCGGCCGGTGCTGCTGTCCGTGCAGGGCTCGCGGCTGGTCGTCGTGCTCGGCGGGCCGACCGAGACCGGTGAGGACGTGCTGGGCCGCATCGCCGAGGGCTTCGGCGAGGGCCCGGTGGTGGCGGGACCGACCGTGGCGTCGCTCTCGGAGGCGCACCGCAGCGCCAGTGACGCGTTGAGCGGACTGCGCGCGGTGGTGGGCTGGCCGGCCGCGCCCCGGCCCGTCCGGTCGCTCGACCTGTTGCCGGAACGGGCGCTGGCGGGCGACCCGGAGGCGGAGTGGCAGCTCGTCGACAGGGTCGCCCGGCCGCTGGAGGACGCGGGCGGCGCGCTGTTGGAGACCGTCGACGCGTTCCTGGAGGTCGGGGGCGTGCTGGAGACGTGCGCGAAAAGACTGTTCGTGCACCCGAACACGGTCAGATATCGCCTTCGGCGCGTTCAGGAAATGACCGGAAGAAATGCACATGACGCTCGAGACGCACTTGTGCTTCGCGTCGCATTGTCCGTAGGACGCCTGGCGCGCTCCCGGGGCCTGTGGTAGCGATCGAGCTGTGACGGACTTCGCACACATCCGTTGGAGTGAGGACCAAACGACCCGCCACACCACTGACCTGCGCAGACTCCGAAGCAGATGCGCCGCGAAGACGCTTTTGTAGGGTCTCTACAAATACGATCGCCGTACTTGGTTCCCCGCGACATGGGGTACCGGCGGGTTCACCGGCTTTAGTAATCGCGTGATCGCACTCCTCGCGCCCGGACAAGGGTCCCAGACGCCCGGCATGCTCACCCCCTGGCTCGAACTGGAGGGGGCGGAGAAGCAGGTGCGCACGTGGTCGGAGATCACGGGGCTCGACCTCGTGCGTCTCGGCACCACGGCGGAGGCCGACGAGATCGTCGACACCGCGATCACCCAGCCACTGGTCGTGGCCCT
Organism: Lentzea sp.; assembly: GCF_036380075.1. Taxonomy (NCBI): domain Bacteria; kingdom Bacillati; phylum Actinomycetota; class Actinomycetes; order Pseudonocardiales; family Pseudonocardiaceae; genus Lentzea; species Lentzea sp. The sequence goes on from NZ_DASVFL010000074.1 coordinate 23,938, forward strand.
CGCACTGCTGGCGTTCGGCGAGCTGCGCCGCCGCGTCGAGCTGCCCGCCGACGTCGTCGTCGCGGGCCACTCCGTCGGCGAGCTGGCGGCGGCGTCGATCGCCGGTGTCATCAGCGCCGACGACGCGGTCGCCCTGGCCGGCGTGCGCGGTGCCGCGATGGCGCGGGCGTGCGCGCTCGAACCGACCGGCATGGCCGCCGTGCTCGGCGGCGACGAGCAGGAGGTGCTGGCGCGCCTCGAGGAGCTCGGTCTCGTGCCCGCCAACCGCAACGGCGCCGGCCAGATCGTGGCGGCGGGCCCGCGTCCCGCACTCGACGAGCTCGCGGAGAACCCGCCCGGAACGGCGAAGGTCCGCAAGCTCGCCGTCGCGGGCGCGTTCCACACCAAGTACATGGCGCCCGCCGAAGACGCGGTGCGCGCGCGTGCCGCCGAAGTCGCCACGCAGGACCCGTCGCTGCCGCTGCTGTCCAACAAGGACGGTCAGGCCGTGACCGACGGCGCCGAGGTGCTGAGCCGCCTGGTCTCCCAGGTCACCAGCCCCGTCCGCTGGGACGTCTGCCAGGCGACCCTCGTCGAGAAGGGCATCACCGGCTCGGTCGAGCTGCCGCCCGCCGGCGCTCTCACGGGTCTGGCCAAGCGTGCGATGAAGGGCACCGCCACCCTCGCCCTGAAGACCCCCGACCAGCTCGAGAAGGTCGCGGAGCTCTTCGACACCGTTGGAGCAGACAAGTGACGACCTTCCAGGCCCCGCAGGCCCCTGCGGGTAGCCGCATCCTCGGTCTCGGCAGCTACCAGCCCGAGACCGTGGTGAGCAACCACGACCTCGCCGCGCGCATGGACACCTCGGACGAGTGGATCCGCGAGCGCGTCGGCATCGTCAACAGGCGCGTCGCCGCCAAGGACGAGGGCGTCGTGGACATGGCCGTCACGGCCGGCACGAAGGCGATCGAGGACGCGGGTCTCACGCCCGCCGACATCGGCGGCGTGATCGTGGCGACCTGCACCATGCCGTCGACCATCCCGAACGCCGCCGCGCAGGTCGCGACGAAGCTCGGCATCCAGGCCGCCGCCGCGTTCGACCTCAACGCCGCGTGCGCGGGCTTCTGCTACGCCGTCGCGACCGCCTCGGACATCGTCCGCGCGGGCACGGTCCGCAACGTCCTCGTCATCGGCGCCGAGAAGCTCACCGACTGGACCCACCAGGACGACCGCTCGACCGCGATCATCTTCGCGGACGGCGCGGGTGCCGTCGTGGTCGGTGCCGGCGACACGAACGAGATCGGCCCCGTCGCGTGGGGCTCGGACGGCTCGATGTCCGAGGTCATCCGCATCGACGACCGCGACTCGTTCATCCACCAGGAGGGCCAGGCGGTCTTCCGGTGGGCGACGACCCAGGTCGCGCCGGTCGCGATCCGTGCCGCCGAGCTCGCGGGTGTCGCACTGTCCGACGTGGACGTGTTCGCCCCGCACCAGGCGAACCTCAGGATCATCGAAGCGATCGCGAAGCGCCTGCGCAAGAATGGTGCGCGCGAGGACCTGAAGGTCGCTCGAGACATCGTCGAATCCGGCAACACCTCCTCGGCCTCGATCCCCATGGCGCTCGACCACATGCGGTCCGCGGGCGAGATCTCCTCAGGAGACGTGGTGCTGATGGTCGGTTTCGGCGCGGGCCTGTCCTACGCGGGACAGGTCGTCCGGTGCCCGTGAGCACCACCCCGAGTTTTTCCACCGTTCCAACCGAAAGGGAACTTCAGTGAGCGACAACGTCCTGTCCGGTCTTGCCGAGATCGTCGAAGAGGTCGCCGGCGTTGCCGCCGACGACGTCACCGCTGAGAAGTCCTTCGTGGACGACCTCGACATCGACTCGCTGTCGATGGTCGAGATCGCCGTCCAGGCCGAGGACAAGTTCGGCGTGAAGATCCCGGACGACGAGCTGGCCAACCTCAAGACCGTTGGTGACGCGGTGAACTACATCACCAGCAACAAGTGAGTTCCGGCATCGAGGTCGTCATCACCGGGCTGGGTGCCACCACCCCGCTCGGCGGCGACGTCACGTCGACCTGGGACGCGCTCCTGGCCGGCAAGTCGGGCGTCAGCCCGATGACCCACGAGTGGGTCGAGAAGTACGACCTGCCGGTCAAGATCGCCTCTCAGCTCGTCGTCGACCCGACCGAGGTGCTGCCCCGAGTGGAGGCCCGGCGCCTCGACCGCTCCGAGCAGGTCGCCATCGTGGCGTCCCGCCAGGCGTGGGCCGACGCCGGCCACGACGACGACACCGTCGACCGCCAGCGCCTCGCCGTCATCATCGGCACGGGCATCGGCGGCGCGATCACCCTCCTGACCCAGGACGACCTCCTGGAGCAGCAGGGCCTGCGCAAGGTGTCGCCGCTGACCGTCCCGATGCTGATGCCGAACGGCCCCGCGGCCCACGTGGGCCTGGAGCTGAAGGCCCAGGCAGGCGTCCACGCCCCGGTCTCCGCCTGCGCGTCAGGCGCGGAGGCCATCGCGTGGGCCTACCGCATGATCAAGTCCGGCGAAGCCGACGTGGTCGTGGCGGGCGGCGCGGAAGCGTGCATCACGGCGATCCCGGTGGCGGGCTTCTCGCAGGCCCGCACGATGAGCACCCGCAACGACGAGCCGGAGAAGGCCTCACGCCCGTTCGACACGGGCCGCGACGGCTTCGTGCTCGGCGAGGGCGCGGGCGTCATGGTCCTGGAGCGCCGCGAGTTCGCGGAGGCCCGCGGAGCCAAGATCTACGGCCGCCTGGCGGGCATCGGCACCAGTGCCGACGGCTACCACATCACCGCCCCGGACCCCGAGGGCGTGGGCCAGTCGCGAGCGATCGCGGCCTCCCTGCGCTCGGGCGGCATCGACCCGTCCGACGTGGGCCACGTGAACTGCCACGCCACCTCGACCCCGGTGGGCGACGTGGCGGAAACGGTGGCGATCCGCAAGGCGATCGGCGACCACCCGGTCCTGACCGCCCCGAAGGGCGCCCTCGGCCACCTGCTGGGCGCGGCAGGCGCGGTGGAAGCCATCGTCACGGTCCTCTCGATCCGCGACGGCATCGTTCCCCAGACCCTCAACCTGGAGAACCTGGACCCGGCCGTCACGCTGGACGTGGTGGCAGGCGAACCCCGCAAGATCAAGCTGGACGCCGCGGTGAACGACTCGTTCGGCTTCGGCGGCCACAACGTGGCCCTGGCCTTCACCCCGGCCTAGCACCACGAAGTCCAAAGCCCCGGCCCACCAGGACCGGGGCTTTGTGCTGTGCGGGACGCGGGGTGGGCCCTCACCTCCACGCAATGCCGAAGGCGAGCCGAAGCGAAGGCGAAGCCGAGCAGTCTTGGCTTGTGCTCTTGGCTTTGGCTCTTGGCTTTTTCCATGCCTGGCAGGTGGGGTGGTCCCGTCACGAGCAGTGCTCACGCGTTTGCCGCGCCCGA
>NZ_DASVFL010000075.1:0-28806 GCF_036380075.1 Lentzea sp.
AGTCAACTCCCCACCGTGAGCCCGAACCACCCCCCGAGCAATCGCGAGCCCCAACCCGGACCCGCCAGACCGCCGATCCCGAGCATCATCCAACCGAACCAACCGGTCAAAGATCCGCTCCCGCTCGGACTCAGGCACCCCAGGCCCATCATCAGAAACAACAAACCCAGAAGAATCAACCGAAATCCGAACCACCCCAGCAGGACCGGCAGCCTGCCGAGCATTGTCGACAAGATTGGCCAAAACCTGAGCCAACCGCTGCCCATCCCCCACAACGACCACGGACTGACCAGCGGCAGAGATGTCGAAATCAGGCGCCACATACCGAGTCCGGGCAACCTCAGCCTCAGCCAGCGCAAGCAGATCAACAGCCTCCCGCTGCATCTCATACCCGGCATCCAGCTGGGCAAGAGCCAGCAGGTCGTCCACCAACCGCCCAGCCCGCCGAGCCTCCCGCACCAGCAGGAACGACATCTGGTCCCGGTCAGGCGAGTCGACGGGCGCCTGCACCAACGCCTCGGCGACGGCCTGGACCCCGGTGATGGGCGTGCGCAGTTCGTGCGCGGCGTCCGCGACGAACCGCCGGGTCCGCTGCTCCGACCCTTCCAGCGAGTCCAGCATCCCGTCGAAGGCAGCAGCAGTGCGACCGAGCTCGGTGTCGGTCCGGGACGGGTTCAACCGCCCGCCCCGGTGCCCGGCGGCGATCGCCTGCGCCAGCGAGGTCATCGCGTCCAACGGCGCCAAAGCCCGCCGCACCACCAGGATCATCAGCAGCCCGGTGACGGCGATCGCCCCGAGCCCGAGCAGCACCAGCAGTTTCCGCAACCGCAGCTGCGCCTGCGAGATGGCCTCGGTGTCGGCGTAGAACGAGAACTTGTTGCCGTTGATGTTGCGGTTCTTCCGCTGGTACTCCCCGCCTTCCGGCGCGTCGCCGATCGTCGACCCGTTGGCCAGCTCGACGGTCACGCGGATGTTCCGCTTGGACAGCTGCCGCACGACCTCGCGCGGCGGTGTCCCGCGCACCAGCGCCGTGATGGCGCGCGTCTCGGTGTCGCGCAGGACCCCGTCGACGTCGCGGGACGACTGGGTCGCGAACGTCCGGTCGACCGCGATGACCAGGGCCACCATCACGAGGAACAACACGAGCAGCACCGAGACGGCGACCCGGCGGCGCAGCGACACGGTGCGGAGGTTCATTCGTCGGCCCGCAACACGTACCCGAGGCCACGCACCGTGTGCACCAGTCGAGGTCCGTGCTCCTCGATCTTGCGGCGCACCGCGCTGATGTGGACCTCGACCAGGTTGGGGTCGTAGTCCTCGTATCCCCACACGGCGGTGAGGATCTGCGTCTTCGACACCACGCGCCCGCGCTGGGCCGCCAGGTACACCAGCAGCCGCAGCTCGGTGGCGGTCAGCTCGATCGCCTGGTCGGCCCGCATGACGACACCGGCGTCGGCGTCCACGACCAGGTCGCCGACCTGCACGGTCGACGGCGTGCGGCCGAGCCGGCGCAGCACCGCGGACACCCGCGCCACCAGTTCGGCGAGCACGAACGGCTTGCCCACGTAGTCGTCGGCGCCGCCGGACAGGCCGCGCAACCGGTCGGGCACGCCGTCGCGCGCGGTCAGCATGACCACGCCGGCGCCGGATGACCGCCGGATCACCTCGAGCAGCTGGAACCCGTCGCGGCCGGGCAGCATGACGTCGAGGACGACCAGGTCGGGGCGGAAGCGGCCGAGGTCGGCCTCCAGCTGGCGCCCGTCCAGGCGGTGCTGCACGTCGTAGCCGGACTCGCGCAACGCGGACGACACCGCGGCGCCGATCGCCTCGGCGTCCTCGATCACCAACACCCTGGCGGACACCTCACCATTCTGCTGATCATCGGGGCTTCGGGCGACTCGCCTTCAGCTCGTCCTCAGATTGCGGGCGGACCCTGAGGCTCATGTCGAAGAAATCAGCGTGGGCCGGCGCCATCGTCGCGGCCGTCGGTCTCACCGTCGGCGGCATCGCGGTCGCGACCGCGGCCGAGGGCCCCGACGGCCCCGCAGCGGCGTTCGCCGAGCGCCACCCCGGAGGCGGACCGGGCAAGCCGGGCCGTCCGGACAAGGCGAAGCTCAAGGACAGCACCCTGGTCGTCGGTCGCGTGAAGTCGGTCGAGTCCGGCAAGCTCACGATCACCAAGGACGACGGCAGCGAGGTGTCGTTGACCACGGACGACTCCACGAAGCTGCGTGGCGGCGACATCGCCGGGCTCAAGACCGACCAGCGCGTGACCGTGCGCGCGAAGGACGGCAAGGCGTTGAACGTGGCGCTGGCCAAGGCCAACGAGCGCGGCACGATCAAGGACGTCAACGGCAACAACGCGACGTTGGTGCAGGTCGACGGCCTGCAGACGCCGCTCGACCTGTCGTCGGTGACCGAGAAGCCGAAGAACGGCGACCTCGTGGCCGTGACCGGGACCGTGTCCGACGGCAAGACCATCAAGGTCGACAAGGTGAAGCAGCTACCCAAGTAAACCTGGGCTCCACGCGGGCCGCCGCGTCTGCGAACATCGCAGTGTGGCGGTTCCGCGAAGCCCGGACAGATGGGTGTTCATCCTGCTGGTCGTCGGACTGGTCGGGATCGGGGTCGCGGTCGCCCTCCTGGTGCCCGCCAAGGTCCTCGGCGCCGCCGAACCGCCCAAGCCCGTGGCCGCGACCGTCGTCGAGACCGGCGCGTGCGGGCAGGGCATGGACACCGTCGAGTGGGACGCGGGCGGCGAGAAGAAGAAGGCCAAACTGGACGGCTGCGGCCACAGCAAGGGCGAAACCGTCCAGATCGTCATGACCGGTTCGGACATGGTGTCGTCGGCCGCGTCCGTCCCGACCGGACCGCCGGTGTCGAGCCGCCTCACCGCGCTGCTGCTGTGCCTGGCGGCGCTGGCGGGCGGCTTCTACGCGTTCCTCTTCCGCTACGCGCCGCTGCGCGCCCCGGCCGTGCTGCCGGTCCGCGGCAGTTCTACTCCCCGGCCGGTGTCACCTTCTTGACGTAGAGCAGCCGGTCGCCCGGCTCGATCGCGTCCGCCTCGGGAGCGTCCACCCGGAACAGCTTCCCGTCGCGCACCACGCCCAGCACTATGTCCGACAGGTGCCGCGGCGACCCGCCCACCTCGGTCGGTTCGACGTCCCGTTCCGCGATCGCGAGGCCGGCGTCGGGCGTGAGGAGGTCCTCGACCATCGCGACCACGGTCGGCGTCGCGGTGGCCATGCCGAGCAGGCGGCCCGCCGTCTCCGACGACACGACGACCGAGTCGGCGCCGGACTGCTTGAGCAGGTGCTCGTTCTCCCGTTCCCGCACCGACGCGACGATCTGCGCCTTGGGTGCGAGCTCGCGGGCGGTGAGCGTGATCAGCACGGCGGTGTCGTCCCGGTTGGGGGCGACGACGATCGCGCGCGCTCGGGCCGCACCGGCGACCCTCAGCACGTCGTTGCGCGTGCCGGAGCCGTGGACGGTCACGAGTCCGATGGCGGACGCGGCGTCGAGGGACTCCTGCACGGTGTCCACGACGACGATGGAGCCGGGTTCGACACCGTCACCGAGCAGCGCCTGCACCGCAGAGCGCCCCTTGGTGCCGTAACCCACGACCACGACGTGGTCCCGCACGACCCGCCTCCACTTCTGAATGCGCAACGCCTGACGGGAGCGCTCGGTGAGAACTTCGAGTGTCGTGCCGACCAGCACGATCAGGAACAGCACCCGCAACGGCGTGATGACCAGGACGTTGACGAGCCGGGCAGTAGACGACGCGGGCGTGATGTCGCCGTAGCCGGTCGTCGAGAGGGACACCGTCGCGTAGTAGAACGCGTCGAGCAGCGAGACGCCGTCCTCGTTGACGTCGCGGTAGCCGTCGCGGTCGAGGTAGACGATCAGCACCGCGAGCAGGAGCGCCGCCATCGCGCCGACGACGCGCTTGAGGATCGCGCGGACCGGGCTCTGCACCTGGTCCGGCATCCTGATCACGCCGACGAGCGAGTGCGAGGCTTCGTCAGACAGGCTCATCGGTCAACCTCTTCGCGATCTCCGCTTGGGCAAGCATCCGCCACAGGTGAGCGGCCGCCTCCGCGCCTTTGAGGAGCAACGGCACCACTACGCGCTCGTTCGGCGCGTGGACGCGATCATCCGGCAAGGTCGCGCCGAGGTAGACGAGGGGCACCCCGAGCAGCGCCTGCAGCACCGCCGCGGGCCCCGACCCGCCGGCCCGCGCGAACCGGACGGGCTGGTCGAACGCCAGCTCCAGGGCCTCGCGGACGGTGGCGTTGGCCGGTTGGTCGGGACTGATCGCGTACGGCGGGACGCCCGTGCCGCGGAAGCTGACCTCCGCCCGGATGCCGTCGGGCGTGTGCTTCGCGACGAACTGTTCGAGCTGCTCCCGGACCTTCTCCGGCCGCTGGTCCGGCACGAGCCGGAAACTGATCTTGGCCGTCGCGGACGCAGGGATGATCGTCTTCAGGCCGGGGCCGGTGTAGCCGCTGTGCAGTCCGTTGACCTCGGCCGTGGGCCGGACCCAGAGCCGTTCGAACGTCGAGTAACCGGGCTCGCCGAACGTCTTCCGCGCGCCACCGCCGTTGTTGGCCAGCCAGCTCGCTTCGTCGAACGGCAGCGCGGCGTAGTCCTCGCGCTCCCGCGCGGTCGGCTCGCGCACGTCGTCGTAGAAGCCGTCGACCTGGATGCGGCCCTCGTCGTCGTGCAGCGCGGCGACGAGTTTCGCGAGTGCCGTGGCGGGGTTCGGAATCGCGCCGCCCGCGCGTCCGGAATGGACGTCGTCGGTGCCGCCGAAGAACATGATCTCGCCGCCGAGAACACCGCGCTGCCCGGTGTTGACGGTGGGCGCGTCGCGTTCGTGCAACGAGGTGTCGGTGAACACCACAAGATCACATCCGAGCGCATTTCCATGATCTTCGAGAAGCTTTCGCAGATGCGGTGATCCCGATTCCTCCTCACCTTCGATGAAGAGTTTCACCGTCACACTCGGCGCATTTTGTCCGGTTGCTTCCAAATGCGCTTTCACGGCGAGCAGGTGCATGGCGACCTGCCCCTTGTCGTCGCTCGCGCCGCGCCCGAGCACCTCGTCCCCGCTGATCACGGGCTCGAACGGCGGGTGCTGCCACCGTTCGACGGGGTCGACGGGCTGCACGTCGTGGTGCCCGTAGACGAGCACCGTCGGCGCCTGCGGATCGGCGGCCGGCCAGCACGCGAACACGGCGGGCAGCGCCGGCCCGTCGTCCCAGACCTCGACCTCAGGCCAACCGTCCGCACGCAGCCGCCCGGCCAGCCACTCGGCGGATCGGCGCACGTCAGCGTGGTGACCGGGGTCGACGCCGATGCTCGGGATCCTGATCCACTCGAGGAGCCCGGCCACGAAGGAGTCGCTCAGCGCGGCCACGGCGGCGCGTTCGGGATGACGAGAATCACCTGCCACGCTCGTGGACAATAGGCCAGCCCGATCTCGCCTACGCCGCGTAGGCATGACAGGGTGACGCCATGGAACCGAACCGTTCCCGAACGCGGTCGGCGCTGGCGCTCGCCGCACTGCTCGGCCTGGCGGGAGCAACCCACTTCAGCAGGCCGAAGTACTACGACGCGATCGTCCCGCGTTCCCTGCCCGGCACCCCCAGGCAATGGACCTACGCCTCCGGCGTCGCCGAACTGGCCGTGGCCGCGGCCGTCGCCACTCCGCGCACCCGCCGACTGGGCGGCTTGGCCGCCGTGGCGTTGTTCATCGGCGTGTTCCCGGCAAACGTGAAAATGGCTCTGGACTTCCGGCAGAAGTCGCCAAAGGCGCGGGCCCTGGCGTATGGTCGCCTGCCTCTGCAGATCCCACTGGTGGCCTGGGCCTGGAAAGTGGCCAAAGGCGCCCGGTGACAACCCTGGGTAATCCTTAACCAAGTATCCCGCAAAAGCTGTCATTTTTCGCGCGAGGAACCTTAGGATGCGCCCTGTGCACACGCTTCTTCAGAGCGCCGCGACCGCGCTCGGCTGGGACGGAGCCGTGGTACCCGACGTGGCCGTCCTGGGCCAGCAGGTGTCCGCGGTGGTGCGCCTGCTGCCCGACGTGCACGAGTGGAGGACGGCCAACGGCTGGCCCCCGCGAGCCGACCCGTCGTGGTTCCGCTCCTGGTTCGAGCCGGAGGCCCACGACCGCCTGCCGGTGGCGGCCGTCGAGCTCGTGGGCGTCCTGGTGAGCGAGTCGACCACCGACCGCGCCCTCCAGTCGTGCGGAACCCTGCTGACGCTGGCACCGTGCGCGGTGATGCTGCCGCGGTCCGACTCGTCGCAGGCGTGGTCGTACATCGAGCTCGACTACTACGGCATCGGCGTGGTCGTGGCGGACGACTCGTCGGCCGACCTGATGGTGCCGCCGGAGGACCGGTCGCCGGAGTTCGGGCCGTCGCTGTTCGGGCGGTGGCTGCTCGAGGTGCTGTACGAGCGGGTCCTGAAGGCTTCGCACGCTCCCGCTGGGGCTTGAGCCGCCTGACGTTGCGCGCGGTCTCGGCGTGGCGGGCGATCTAGGCATGGCGTGCAGCGTTGGCGTGGTGAGCGTCTAGGCGGACCGCACCGGTCGGTGGTACTGGCCGACTCACACCTCAGTGGTACTGGCCGACTCACACAGCGCGGCCCTGCACTTCGCCGGACCGCCGTCCGCTCAGGCCCACCCACTCGGTGCCCGTCGTCCTCTCGGGGCCCGTCCACTCCCCCAGGCCCTCCATCCACACAGTGCCGACCCGAGCCTGCCGCTGCCCCCGCGCGCTTCCTTGTCACGCAACGATTGAAATCCGGTTTGGGTTCCCGGCTGTCCACAGGCTACCCACAACCAGAAAGTCGCAGGTCAGAAAGCCGCAGCCTGTGGACAACTCGCGATCATGACCCCACCGACAGGGGCGGTCACGACTCCACCGAGCGGATCAGGTCCTTCAGCCCCTGCTCGTCGAGCAGGTCCGCGGGCCGCACGGTGTGGTCGTGCCGCACGTAGTGGAAAGCCGCCCGCACGCGCTCCAACGGCTCGCCCGTCAGAGCCGCCCAGGCCAGCCGGTAGGCAGCCAGCTGCACCGACAGGGCCGGCAAGGCGGCGGCGTCGGGCACCGCGCCCGTCTTCCAGTCGACGACGGTCCAGCCGTCCGGGTCGCGGTAGACGGCGTCCATGCGGCCGCGGACCGAGATGCCGTCGAACTCCGTCTCGAACGGCACCTCCACGTCGTGCGGGGTGCGGTCGGCCCAGGCGCTGGTCAGGAACGACTCCTTCAGGCGGTCCAGGTCGGCGTCCGGGGACGCGTCGGCGTCGCCGGCGCCGGGGAGCTCGTCCAGGTCCAGCAGTCTTGAGGCGCCGAAGCGGTTTTCCAGCCACGTGTGGAAGGCGGTGCCTCGGCGGGCCAGGGGGTTGGGCGGGAACGGGAGCGGGCGGCGCAGTCTCCGTGCCAGGAGGTCCGGGTCCTTCGCCAGCTCGACCAGCTGCGAGACGGAGAGGTGTTCCGGGAGCAGCACCTGTTCGCGGCGGTTCTGGGATGCGGCTCGTTCGGCCAGGAGCACGTCGACGTCCTTCGCCCAGCCCTCCGGGTCGTCGTCCTCCGGCATCTCCGGGTCGTCGGGGACCACGTCGTCGGGCAGGGGTTCCGGCTCCGGCGGGAAGTCGTCGTCCGGGGGCTCGTCCGGCGGGGGCGGGTAGTCGTCCTCGACGGCCTCGGGTTCGGGGTCGAAGATCAGCGGCAACGGCTCCGGTGGGGCGTTGCGCAGGGCGTCGAGGGCGTCGAGGACCAGTTGGGCGCCTTCGACCACGGCGTCGCGGCGCTTGCCCAGCGGGTCGGCCGGCCAGAGGCGGGACTTGACGTCCTCGGCCAGCGGGTTGGGGGTGTCCGGGTCGGGTTCGGGGGCCCACACGGAGATGTCGCCCGGCGCGGGGTCGCGTTCCAGGACCTCGTACATCTCGCGCAGGAACACCGACGGGCCCTTGGGCTTCTCGCCGGCCTCGCCCCACCAGTGGCCCGACATCAGCAGGCTGTGCTCGGCCCTGGTGACGCCGACGTAGAAGAGGCGGCGTTCCTCGACCAGGCGGCGGTCCTCGAACTCCTCGGCGTGGATCGCGAGGGCCTCGTCGACCTCCTTGCGGTTGAAGCCCGCGGACAGCTTGAGGACGGGCAGGTCGGCCGAGTCGCCCCTGAGCACCGCGGGGAGCTCGGTCACGGACTTGAGCCAGCACGACGACTTCTTGCGGCCGGGGAACACGTCGCGCACCAGGTGCGGCAGCGCGACGATGTGCCATTCCAGGCCCTTGGCCGAGTGGACGGTCAGGATCTGCACGCGGTCCTCGGCGACCTCGACCTCGCCGGGTTCGAGGCCGTCCTCTGCGTGCTCGGCGGTGTAGAGGTAGTCGAGCAGCGACGGCAGGGTCGCGGACGGCGAGGCGGCGGCGAAGTCCATCACCACGTCGGAGAAGGCGTCGAGGTGGGCGCGGCCGACCATGCCGGGGCGGGACATCGACTCGATGTCGAGCAGCAGGGTGCGTTCCACGTCGGCGACGAGCTCGGGCAGCGGCTGGTCGAGCCTGCGCCGCAATGCCGCCAGCTCGCCGCCGAGGCGCCGGATCCGGCGGTAGCCGTCGGTGGAGTAGGCGTCCGGGTCGCCGGGGTCGTCCAGGGCGTCGGCCAGGCCGGCCTGTTCGGCGTGTTCGCCGGGCAGGGCGTCTGCCAGCACCAACAGCGGGTCGTCCACGACGGACTGTCGCGGTGCGACGCCGGCCAGGTCGCGGGCTCGGGACCAGAGGGCGGCGAGGTCGACCGCGGCCAGCCGCCAGCGCGAGCCGGTGAGCAGGCGCGCGGCCGCGGTTCCGGCGAGCGGGTCGACCAGGACTCGCAGTGCTGACACCAGGTCGCGGACCTCGGGTTCGTCCAGGAGGCCGCCGAGGCCGACGACTTCGACGGGCAGGCCGCGTTCGCGCAGGGCGGCCGCGATGGCGGCCATGTCGGAACGGCGGCGGACCAGCACGGCGGCGGTCGGCGGGGCGCCTTCGGCGTCGAGGTGCGCTTCCCACTGAGCCGCGACGTTGTCGGCGAGCCAGTCGAGCTCCTGCCGGATGTCCTCGTGCAACGCCAGCCGCACGTCGCCCGGTCCGGCGCCGGGACGGGCGCGCAGCTCCTCGACGTCCAGGCCGGCCTCGCGCAGTGGCAGCGAGACGGCGTTCGCGAGCTCCAGGACCTCCGGCGGGTTGCGGAAGCTGGTCAGCAGCCCGAACTTGCGGGTCGGCGGGAAGTCGTCGACGAAGCGCGGCAGGTTCGCCGCGGACGCGCCGCGCCAGCCGTAGATGGCCTGCGCCGGGTCGCCCACCGACGTCACCGGCATCGGGTCGCCGAGGCCGAACAACGACCTCAGCAGGACGCGCTGGGCGTGCCCGGTGTCCTGGTACTCGTCGAGCAGCACCGCGCCGTAGCGTTCGCGCTCGCCGGACGACACCTCCTCGAACCCCGCCAGCTGCGCGGCCAGTGACATCTGGTCCGCGAAGTCGAGCGCGGCCTCCTTGCGCTTGCGCTGCTGGTAGGCGTCGAGCAACGGCAGCAGCGCGACCCGCAGCCGTTGTGCGGCGACGATCTCGCGCAGCTTCTCCGGCAGCGCGTCCCGCTGCCGGGGCGCCTTGGGGGCGTTCTCGACCAGCGCGCAGAACTCGAGGGCGTGCGCCTCCAGCTGTTCCGGCGTCACGAGGTGCTCGCCCAGCTCGCCGGCCAGGGACAGCAGATAGCCGGTGATCGTCGCCGGCACCTTGTCGGTGTCGAGGTCGCGCGCCCACGTCGAGACGACGCGGTGCGCGAGCTGCCACGACGACGTCTCGGTCAGCAGCCGCACGCCCGGTTCGACGGGCAGCCGCAGGCCGTGCTCGGTCACCAGCCGCCCGGCGTAGGCGTGGTAGGTGAGCACCACGGGTTCGCCGGTCAGCACGGACATCTTGCGCTCGCCGCTCGGGTCGAGGTCGTCGAGCAGCGACGACCCCGCCAGCCTGCGCAGCCGGGCGCGCACGCGGTCGGCGAGCTGCCGGGCGGCCTTGCGGGTGAACGTGAGGCCGAGCACGCGGTCGGGCTGCACGAGCCCGTTCGCGACCAGCCACACGACGCGCGCGGCCATGGTCTCGGTCTTGCCCGCGCCGGCGCCCGCCACGACCAGCGCGGGCTGCGCGGGTGCGGCGATCACCTCGGCCTGCTCGGGTGTCGGTTTGTTCAGCCCGAGCGCCTCAGCGATCTCGAACGGGCTGACGGTCACCTGTACATCTTCCTATCCGGGCGTCGAGCGCCCGCACCACCCGGGCTGGTGTGTTCGCCGACCGTTCCGCCGCACGAAACGTGCAGGTCAGCGAGCACCTACTCGCTCACCTGCCGCCCGGACGGGTGGACCGGGCAGGTCGTGCGTGCCGGGCACCGGTCGCAGTCGGAGTTCTCCCGCGCCGTGTACTGCGGACCGAGGACCGACTCGGCGGCTCCCTGGACGACTTCCAGCCACGCGCGGACACCCTGCTCGTCCAGTGGCGCCTGGGTGCGTTCGACGGCTCCTGTCTTCTTGTCCTCCTTCGCGACGTACAACAACCGGGCGCCTCCCGGCTCTGTTCCCAGCCCGATGTGCGTGAAGCCGCCCAGGGACGACGCCAGCTGGTAGACGGCCAGCTGCGGGTGTTCCTGGGACGCGTCGCGCGACACGGGGCTCTTGCCGGTCTTGAGGTCGATCACGACGGGGCGGCCGTCCTCGTCGTGTTCGAGGCGGTCGACCCGGCCGCGGACCTGCAGCCACGGGCCGCCGTCGCGCTTGGGCACCTCGACGACCATCTCCTCCTCGACGGCGACCTGCGTGAGCTGGCCGCGGCTCATGGTCAGCCACGCGAGGAACGTGTCGAGCATCTTCTCCACGCGCTGCCGCTCGCGGCGGGAGAACCACGGCGCGCCCGCGTCGACGGCGGCCCACGCCTCGTCCAGCTTCACGCGCAGCTGGGCGGAGTCGGCTCCCGAGGCCGCGGCCTGCGCCAGGGCGTGGACCAGCGTGCCGGTGACCGACGCCAGCTCGGCCGGGTCCTGCCCGCCGTGCCGTTCGACCACCCAGCGCAACGGGCACTTGGTGATCACCTCGATCGTCGACGGCGTCACGCTGACCTTCTGCTCCTCCGTCCACAGAGGAGCGTCGATCGACACGTCCGCCAGGCCGTACCAGGACTCCGGATGCGCACCCGGAACGTTCGCCTCGGCCAGCCGGGCCAGCTGGGCGGCAGCGCGCGACCGGCGAGCAGGGTCCTCGGAGTCCGAGCACACCACCCGGCGCAGCTCGCCGACGAGCTCGCCCAGCACCAGACCGCGTTGCGGCCGGTGCAGCTTCCGCTCATCCTCGGCGGTCGACTCGATCTCGTCGAGGAACCGCGACGGCTGCTCGTCCTCTCCCCGCACCGCGCTGATCAACAGTTTCGACCGCGCCCGCGAGGCGGCGACCAGCAGCAGCCGGCGTTCCTCGGCCAGGATCGGCGCCACGGCCGACACCGACGGCTCCAGACCCGCCAGCACGTCCACCATGCGTTCCACGCCCAGCACCGTGCCGCGCAGCCGCAGGTCGGGCCAGCTGCCCTCCTGCACGCCCGGCACCGCGACGACCTCCCACTCGCGTCCGGCCGCGGAGTGCGCCGTCAGCACCGACACCGCCTCGCCGGCCGGGGCGGACGCGGCGAGCGTGTCGCCCACGATCCGTTGCGACTCCAGGTAGTCCGCGAACCCGGCCACCCCTGACCCCGGCAACCGGTCGACGTACTTCGCCGCCGCCTCGAACAACGCCACGATCGCGTCGAGGTCGCGGTCCGCCTGCATGCCCGGCATCCCGCGCCGCGACGACTGCGCCACCCACCTGTCCTGCAACCCGGACGCCGTCCACAGGTCCCACAGCACGACCTCGACGGACTTCCCGTCCGCGATCGCCTTGCGCGCCAGCGACAGCAGGTGGGCGATCCGCCGCGCCGGCAACGACTCCGCGTCCTCCAGCGCCGCCAGCCGGTCCGACGTCTCCACGACCTCGACGAGCAGCTCACCGCTCGGCCGGTCACCCCCCGCGGCCATCTCCAGCCGCCGCAGCCCGCGCCGCAACCGCCGCAACGCCAACGGATCCGCGCCGCCGAACGACGACGACAGCAGCATCGCCGCCGTGTCCTCGTCCAACGACCCCGGCGACGCCGCCGCGCGCACCAGCGCGAGCAGCGGACGCACGGACGGCTGTTGCGCCAACGGCAACTCATCCGACGACACCGCCACCGGCACACCGGCCGCGAGCAAAGCCCGTTGCAGCACCGGCAACGACAACGTGGCCGACCGCACGATCACGGCCATCCGCGACCACGGCACCTCGTCGGCCAGGTGCGAGCGCCGCAGCTGGTCTGCCACCCACGTCGCCTCCTGCGCCGAGGACGCGAGCAGCCGCACCTGCACCGACCCCTCGCCCTCGACCGGCTCGACGGACCGGGCGGGCGACGCACCGGGCAGCCGGGAGGCCAGCCGTGCCACCGCGTCGCGGACCTCGGGCGTCATCCGGTGCGACTGCCGCAGCACCACGGTCTCGCCGGACGCGTCGCGCAGGATCTCCGGATCGGCGCCGCGGAACGTGAAGATCGCCTGGTCCGGGTCACCGGCCAGCACGAACCGCGCGGCACCCGAACCCAGCGTGCGGATCAGCGAGTACTGCATCGGGTCGAGGTGCTGCGCGTCGTCGACGAACAGGTACCGCACGCGCCGTCGTTCGGCGAACAGCAGGTCCTCGTCGTTGACGAACGCCGCGTACGCCGACGACACCAGCTCCGCCGCGTCGTAGGCGGGGGCGTACGACGTCGCGGAGTCCATGCCGGACAACAGGTTCACGGCCTCGTACTGCGCGCCGAACCGGCCGGCCGCGACCCACTCGTCGCGCCCGTGCTCCTCGCCCAGCTCGACCAGGTCCTCCGGTCCCAGACCGCGCTCGGCCGCCCGCAGCAGCAGGTCGCGCAGCTCGTGCGCGAACCCCGGCAGCTCCAGCGCCGGCCGCAGCCGCTCCGGCCACTTCAGCGCACCCGACTCGACGTCGCCCGCGAGCAGCTCGCGCACCATCGCGTCCTGGTCCGGACCGGACAGCAACCGCGGCGGCGGCTCGCCCGACAGCACGGCCTGGTTGCGCAGCACCGCGAACGCGTAGGAGTGCACCGTGCGCACCAACGGCTCGCGGATCGCCGACAGGCGGCCGGTCAGCAGCCGCGTGATGTGCGCGCGCAACGCCGCGGACGCGCGCCTGTTCGCGGTCAGGACCAGCACGTTCTCCGGGTCTGCGCCCTGCTCCAGCACGACGTGCGCCGCCAGTTCGGCGAGCAGCGTCGTCTTGCCGGTGCCGGGACCGCCCAGCACCCGCAGGAACCCCTCGTGCGCGAAGACCCGCTGGGCAGCCGGGTCCCACCGGGGACGCGGGCGCGTCTCCGGCTTCCTGCGGACCAGCTGGGGTGGAAGTGCCACGACCCGATTTCACCACGCTGCACCGACAAGATCAGCGACGCCCGCCGGACGGAGCAGCCGTCGTGCCGACCACCTTCTGCGAAAAAGGCGATGGTCGAGCCCCGTTTTCGAAGCCGATTGTGAGCCCGCTCACAGTGCAAACCCGGCCGATTACCGGAGTTCCAGGCCCCGCAGGAAGTCTCCCGGCTCACCGACCGCGCCGAAGTGCTCGCCGGTGCCGAAGTCCGCGCCCGCGTCCCGCCACCACCCGGCCTGCTCGGCGCCGGAGATGCCGTCGACCGCGACCGTCACGCCCGCCTCGCGCATCAACGGCAGCAACGCCGTCACGTACGGGGACCGGCGTTCGACCAGCAGCGGCGCCACCCGCACCGACTTCACGGGCAGCTCCGACACCGCGGCCGGGTCGAGCGGGCCGAGCCCGAAGTCGTCGAGTCCCATGTGCAGACCCATTCCCGCGAGCGTCGTGAGGTTGTCGGCCGCGTCGGTCAGCGGCAGCACCTCGGCGGGCATGCTGAGCGCGAGCCGCGCCGGGTCCAGCCCGGTCTCCTCCAGCACCCGCACCACGCGCGACACCAGGTCCGCGTCCGTCGACTGGTGCGGGGTCAGCCGCACGACCAGCGACCTCTCGAACTGGCCGCGCTGCCGCCACCACGACGACTGGCCGCCCGCGACCTTCAGCAGCCACTCGCCGAGCGGCAGGACGAGCCCCGTCCGCTCCGCGAGCCCCGCGCACCGGTCGTGGTCGAGCACTCCCAGCTCCGGGCGGTCCCAGTGCAGCAACGCCTCGACGCCGCTCACCTCGTCGTCGGCCAGCCGCACGATCGGCCGGTACCGCACGGTGATCTCGCCGTTCTCCCACGCCTCGGGCATCGTCACGGCGAGCAGGTGGTCGCCGCGGTCCTCGGCGTCCTGGCCGGGGTGGAAGACCTCCCACTGGCCGCGCCTGCGGACCTTGGCCATGCGCAACGCCGTGTCGGCCGCCCGCAGCAGGTCGACGGGCTCCGCGCCGGGCTCCGGCCGGTGCACCACTCCCGCGCTCATCGACACCGCGAGCCCGTGACCGTCCACATAGGTCGGTTCGAGCAGGTCGTCGTTGATGCTCTTCATGATCGCGCCGATGGTCGGCGTGGACGCCGTGTTCTCCACGAGGACGCCGAACTCGTCGCCGTCGAACCGGGCGATCATGGCCTTCTCGCCGGCCAGCAGCGCCCGCAGCCGTTGCGCGACGTGCTGGAGCAGCCGTTCGGCGATGCGGCCGCCGAAGCTGTTGCTCACCATGCCGAACGCGTCGACGTCGAGGTGCAGGACCGTGATGCCGTGGTCGGGATCGGCCTTGCGCAGCGCGGTCTCCAGCTGCGTGGTGAAGAACTGGCGGTTCGGCAGCCCGGTCAGCACGTCGTGCAGCGACTGGCGCTTCAGCTCGTTCTGCAGCAGCTCCAGCTCGGTGCCGTCCTCGACGACCACGACGAAGTGGCTGCGCTCGTCGTCCGCGCCGCGCAGCAGCGACGCCGTCAGCGTGAGCCGCGCCGGTTCGCCGTCGACGCGCAACATCCGCTGTGCCTGCCGCACGCGGTCCGCGGTGCCGTCGACCAGTTCCGCGAGCGCCGCCTGCAGCATCTCGACGAACCCCGGCGCCACGAGGTCCATCAGCGACCGGCCGGTGAGCTCGTCGGCCGTGTAGCCGAGGATCTCGCCGATCGCCGCGTTGGCCCTGAGCAGCCGTCCTTCGAGGTCGACGATCAGCACTCCGTTGCTGGAGGAGGTGACGACCTCGTTGTAGCGGGCCTCGCTCTCCTTGAGGTTCCAGTTGGCGTCGCGCACGGCCTTGAGCAACGACCGCTGCATGCTCTCCTGCTGCGACAGCACCGACTCGGTGTTGGCCGCGGTGAACCCGGTGCCCAGGGCGCCGACCGCGAGCACGACCCGTTCCGCGTACCGCTCGACCGGCTGGAACTCCGGTAACGCGAGCAGTCCCTTGCCGAGCACCTCCGCGGTGCAGCGCATTCCCACCCGGCCGAGGTGACCGAGACCTGCCAGTTCGACGCCGAGCTGTTCGACCGCGATGCCGTTGAACTTCTCCTCGTGCACCAGCGCGCACAACGCGTCCAGCCGTTCGCCAAGTTCGCGGTCGAGATCGTCGCGACCCATCGGAATCGCGACGGCGCTGAGCAGGCGATAGGACCACGTGCGCGCGAGAATCTGCCGCGCCCTGGCATTGTCCTGCGGCGAGGGCGTGACGTCGGGTATTCGACTCGGGTTGGACATTCGGGAGCGCCTCGCAATGGCTTGGAGGTCCCGGCAGTTTACCCACGCACCGTAAGTACCACTTCAACCGGTAGCGTGAATCGACATCACTCGATCGAAAAGGTCTATGGCTTTCGCCCGACGCCCGCGAACGCGATCCTGTTCACCGCTGGATCGTCCGAGATGTCACCGGGACCTGACGGTCGCCATTCGGCATACTTGACCAATCCGGGTTCGACCAGTTCGAAATCACCGAAGAACGACTCAATTTCGACGCGGTCGCGATAGGCGACGTCGCCGCCACCCGCTTTGCTCATCCTGTCGGTGACGGCGCGGGCCTCGTCGTTGACGTGGTCGCCCGCCATGTGCGAGATGGCGAGGTAGCTCCCGCTGGGCAACGCCTCGCGGTAGCGCTTCATCAGGCCCTGCGGGTCGGCGTCGTCCGGCACCCAGTGCAGCATGAACAGCAGCAGCACGCCGATGGGCCGGTCGAAGTCGAGCAGCCGGCCCACCTCGCCGCTCGTGAGGATGCTCTCCGGGTCGCGCATGTCGGCCTGCAGCACGCCGACATTACTTTGACCTGCGACGATGAGCTCGCCGTGCGCGACGGCCACGGGGTCGCGGTCCACGTAGACGACCCGGCAGTCCGGGGCGGCCTCCTGGGCGACCTCGTGCACGTTGGCCACGGTCGGGATGCCGGAGCCGATGTCCAGGAACTGGCGCACGCCCTGGTCGGTCATGAACCGCACCGCCCGGCGCAGGAAGGCCCGGTTGAGCCGCGCCGCGCTGCGGGAGTGCGGCATCATCTCCTCGGCCTTGTCCCCCATGACCCGGTCGACCGCGAAGTTGTGCGCGCCGCCGAGCAGGTAGTCGTAGACCCGTGCCGCGCTCGGCACGGAGACGTCCACGCTCTGCGGGATCCAGCTCTGCCCGTCGGTCACGGCAACCACCTCTTCAGGTTGTGGACGCACTAGCTTAGTCATGCACTGAGCGCACACGATTACGCCGCACGTGTGAACGCATGCCACCCGATCGGGCACTGTCACTCTGAACCGAACGACTCATAGGGTGGGCCCCTCTTTCCCCGCGGCGAGGAGCGATGATGTCCGTCCCGGTGGCACCCGGTCGGCTGCCATTTCTCGGGCACTCGTTGCCGATGCTCAGGAAAAGATTCGCCTTCACGTCGAATTTGCGACGTCAGGGCGAACTAGTGGAGGTTCACTTAGGTCCGATGCGGGCCTATTTCGTGACCAGTCCGCGGTTGATGCACCAGGTGCTGGTCACCGACGCGCCGAAGTACCACAAAGGCCGGATGTACGAGAAGTTCCGGCCGTTCGTCGGAAACGGGCTCGCCGTGTCGAGCGGGAGCTTCCACCTGCGCCAGCGCCGGATGATGCAGCCGGCGTTCCACCGCGACCGGATCGCCGGCTACGCCGGCATCATGGTCCGCGCGGCGACCGGCCTCGTGCGGTCGTGGCGGCCGGGCGAGGTGCGGCGGCTGGAGGCGGACGTGCAGGGGCTCGCCGTCACGATCGTCGGGGAGGCACTCTTCTCCACCGAGATCGGCGCACGCGCGATCGCCGAGGCGCGCCGGTCCGTGTTCGTGATCATCAAGAACGGCATCCTGCGCGCGCTCTCACCGGGTTTCGTCGAGAAGCTGCCCATCCCGGCCAACCGCGAGTTCGACGAGGCGATCGCGCGGATGCGCGCGATCGTGGGCGAGGTCATCGCCAGCAGGCGCGACGACGACACCGACCACGGCGACCTGCTGTCGACGTTGCTGGCGGCCAGGGACCCCGAGACCGGTGAGCCGATGACGGAGGACCAGGTCTTCGACGAGGTCATCACGCTGCTCACCGCGGGGATCGAGACCACCGCGCTGGCACTGGCCTGGATCTTCCACGAGATCGCCGCCGACCCCGAGGTCGAACGACGGGTGCTGGCGGAGGTCGACGAGGTGCTCGGCGGCCGTCGGATCACGATCGACGACGTGCCAAGGATGACCTACCTCGGCCGGGTCGCGCAGGAGGTCCTGCGCAAGTACCCGCTCTGGCTCGTCATGCGCCGCGTCGCCGAGGAGGTCGAGCTCGGCGGCACCCGCCTGGCTCCGGGCACCGAGGTGATCCTCAGCCCGCACGCTCTGCACCACGACCCGGCGCACTTCCCGGACCCCGAGCGGTTCGACCCGGACCGCTGGACGCCCGAGCGCGCCGGGCAGCTGCCGAAGGGCGCGTTCGTCCCGTTCGGCGGCGGCATCCACCAGTGCATCGGGAACCACTTCGCGCTGACCGAGATCACCGTCGTGGTGGCGACGGTCCTGCAGCGCCACCGGCTCGTCCCGGACCGGCCCGTGCGCACCAAGTTCACCAATGCGGCCTACCCCAACGACCTCATGATGACGGTCGTCCCCCGCTAGTTGGAGGTTTGTTCCCCCATGCGTTTCCGTCGGCTCTGCGCCGCCGTGCTGCTCGCCGCGTTCCTGCCGGTGCCCTCCCCCGCGAACGCCGCGACGACCTGCGAGGACGTGTACACGCCCGTCCAGTTCGGGCTGGTCCAGCAGACGATGTACGGCAGGCTGTGCGTCCCGCAGGGCGCGAAGACCGTCCAGGTGCTCGTTCCCGGCGGCACCTACACCAGCTCGTACTGGGACATCCCCGTGGAGGGCCAGACCCGGTCCGTCACCCGCGCCATGAACAGCGCGGGCGTCGCCACGATGGCGGTGGACCGGATCGGTTCCGGCAAGAGCTCCAAGCCGCTCAGCATCCTCGTCGACGTGCCCAACCAGGCCGAGGCGGTGCACCAGATCGTCCAGAACCTGCGCCCGCGGTTCGGCAAGGTGTTAGTGGGCGGGCACTCGATCGGCTCCGCCATCGCGATGGTGGAGGCAGGCCGGTACAACGACGTCGACGGTGTCCTGATCACCGGCATGACCCACCAGTGGGACTACGTCCGCGCCGTGCCCGCGCTGACCAACCTCATCCCCGCGCTCCTCGACCCCAAGCTGAGCCTGCGCGGCCTCGACGTCGGCTACCTGACGACAGCACCCGGAACCCGCTACACGATGTTCCACGCCCCGGGCCCCAACGTCTCCGCGGTCATCAGCCTCGACGAGTCCACCAAGGACGTGGTCTCGGCCGGTGAGTTCGTCACGACCGCCCTGATGTCGAACCTGGTGCTGCCCGCGAGCGCCGCGATCACCGTGCCGGTGATGACGATCCAGACCTCGGCCGACTACTTCTGCGGCACCCCGCCGCTGGGCGCCGACTGCTCCTCCGCGCAGGCGCTGGTGCAGTCGGAGAGGCCGTTCTACCCCCTGGCGCCGCGGCTGGACGGCTTCGTCGTCAACGGGTACGGGCACGTCTTCAACTTCGACACCAAGACCGCCGACAACTACCACGCGACGGTCGTCGCGTGGCAGCGCGGCATCTAGAAACCTTCTACAGCAGGTTCTTCAGCACGTCGCCCGCGTTCTCGGGCGAACCGAAGCGGGCGCCCATCGCGAGGTCGGCGCCCGCTTCCGCCCACCACTGCGCCTGGTCCTCGGTCTCGATGCCGTCGACGCACACGTGCACGCCCAGGTCGTGCACGGCCGGGACGAGGGCCGCGGACCGCATGTCCTGACGCCGCACCAGGTCCTTCGGCACGAGCACCGACACCACCGGCAGCTCGGTGAGCCACGCTAGGTCGCGCGGGCCGAGGCCGAAGTCGTCGAGCGCGATCCGGACTCCCCTGTCCGCCAGGGTTCGCAGGTTCTCCACCGCACCGGACATCCCCAGCACGCCGACGGGCATGCTCAGCGTCAGCCGCCGCGGCGGCAGGCCGGTCTCGTCCAGCACCTTCCCGATGCGGGACACCAGGTCCACGTCGGTGGACTGGTGGCGGGTGAGGCGGACGCCGAACTGCGCGTCGAGCTCGCCGCGCTGCCGCCACCACTGCGCCTGCCCGGCGGCGATCCTGATCAGCCACTCGCCCATCGGCAGGATCAGGCCCGTCGCGTCGGCCAGTTCGGCGCAGCGGTCGGAGAGGTCCCAGTGCAGCACGGCCTCGACGCCCGCCAGCTCACCGGTCGCGAGCGAGCGGACCGGCTGGTAGCAGACGCCGATATCGCCCTGCTCCCACGCGCCGGGCATCACGACGGCCAGTGCGGCGTCGCGCCGGTCCGCGGTGTCCTGGTTGCCGTGGAACAACTGCCACTGGCCGCGCTGGTCCTTCTTGGCCTGCCGCAGCGCCAGGTCGGCCATGCGCAGCAGCTCGGTCGGCTCGACGTCGGGCGACGGCCGCTCGACCACGCCGGCGCTCACCGAGACGGCGAGGCCGTGGTCGTCGACGAAGACCGGTTCGGCCAGGTCGGAGTTGATGGCGGCCATGATCGTCGCGACACCCGGTGTGGTGGCGGAGTTCTCCACGACGATGCCGAACTCGTCGCCGTCGAACCGCGCGACCATCGCCTGCTCGCGCGACATGACCGCCCGCAGCCTGCGACCGACGTGCTGGAGGAGCTTCTCGCCCACGCGGCCGCCGAGGGTGTTGCACACCAGGCCGAACGCGTCGAGGTCGAGCTGGAAGACCGTGACGCCGAGCGCGGGGTCGGCGCGGCGCAGCACGGTCTCGAGGTGGGTGGTGAAGAACTGCCTGTTGGGCAGGCCCGTCAGCACGTCGTGCAGCGACTGCCGGCGCAGTTCTCCTTGCAGGAGGGCGAGTTCCGTGTCGTCGTCGGCGACCACCAGCACGTGGCTGGGCTTGTTGTCGCCGTCGCGCAGCAGTGACGCCGTGAGCGTGACCCTGGCCAGGTCGTCCTCGCCGCGCAGCAGGTGCATCGGTTCGCGCTCGAAGTCGTCGCGTTCGGCGAGCACCTTCTCCATCATCTCGCGGAACACGACGACGGAGCCGGGGGCGACGAGCTCCATGATCCGCGTGCCCTGGTCGGGCCGGCGGCCGAGGATCTCGGCGATGGCGTCGTTGGCCCACACCACCCTGCCGTCGAGACCGACGATCAGGATGCCGTTGGTCGACGAGACCGCGATGCCCTCGAACTTGGCCTCGCTCTGCCGCTGGTCGCGCTGCGCGTCGAGGGTGGCCTTGAGCAGCGACCTCTGCATGCTCTCCTGCTGGTCCAGGATGAACCGCGCGCGAGCAGCGCTGAAGCCGCACGTCAGCGCCCCGATCCCGCCGACGACCCGCACCGCGAGCTGGTCGACCCCGCGGAACTCGTCGAGTGCCAGCAGTCCTTTGCCGAGCACGTCGACGGTGCGCTTGAGACCGGGCTCGTTGACGTAGCCGAGAGCGACGAGCCGCTCGCCCACCTCCTCGAACGGGGCGGGGTCGAACGGCTCGTGGTGCAGTGCCGCGCACAACGTGCCGAGCTGATCGCCCAGCTCGGCGTCCAGCTCGTCTCTGCTCAGCGCGACCACGACGACGCTGCTGAGCAGGTAGCTCCACTTGCGCGACAAGGCTTCTCGCGCACGGACGGCGGCGTTGTCCTGACGTGGAGCGGCATCGGGTTTTCGGCTTGGATTCGTCATTCCCGTTGCCCTGTATGGGTTGAAGAGTGTCCGGCAGTTTACCCACCGGCAGTCGACGTCCATTGCGCCAACAGTGTGATACTCCGACACTACAGTGTGGTTTCAGTCCTTACGACCGACGCCAGCGTACAAGAACACCTCCACCCCCGCCTCGTGCGCGAAGTCACCCGCCCGGGCCGAGCACCACCCGTTCAGCACTGTCCCGGACCTCGCCCCGACTCCTAGGGTTGTCCGTCCTGGTTCGCCGCCCTGGTCGCCGTGAACGGACTGACGCCCATGCCCCGACGATGGCTGCTACCACTGCTGCGCTGGCTGCGAACCACTCCGCGCCCGAACCCGACGGCACCCCGTGGCCGAAAACGATCTAGCTAGACTCGCGGGATGGACGAAGAGATCCACGAGCGGGTCCGCGACTTCATCAAGGCGATCCCACGCGGACGAGTCGCCACCTACGGCGACATCGCAGATCTCGCGAAGGCCCCGTCCCCGCGGCTGGTGGGCCGAATCCTGATGGAGGACGGCCACGACCTGCCGTGGCAACGAGTCCTGAAGGCCGACGGCACCTGCGCCCCGCACCTGCGGGACACGCAGCTGCAACTCCTCCACGAGGAGGGCGTCCCGAACCTGGACGGCAAGGTGAACCTGCGCGACTACCGCTGGGAGGACGCGCGCAAGGAGGCCCAGGAGGACCCGCCAGGCCTCTGGTGAACACCCCGGCTGGTGGCGAGCGCGACGCCGAAGGCGAGCAGTCACCCCTGACGCCGATCAGAGCCGGTCAACCCAATCGCTATCGACGCGCCAGCGGCGATGCACCCAGATCTTCCGTCCGGGGGTGCACGACCACGCTGGAACCGGAACCGACCACCCCGACGCCACCGCGCTGGAACCCCAACGCCTCGAAATACCGCCGAACCAGAACCTCGACCACCAACGGATGAGCCCCCACGGGCTCAGCCACAACCTCAGCCCCACACCCCGCCAACGACGAGTGAAAGACCCCAGGCGCCAACAACCACGAAGCCACCACGACCCGTCCGGAGAACCGGGCCACGACATCAGCAACCCGAGGCACGGCAGTGGCCACGAACCCGACCCCGGCAGCCCCCAACAACCGAGCAGCCGCCTGAACATCAGCCAATGCCCGAGCATCGGAAGACCCGGCCGCGGCCAGCACAACGGAGTCCCCGGCCCGAACCCCGGCCTCGACCAACCGCTCCCGCACAGCGGGAACGGCATCCACCCCGAGAGGCGGAGTTACCACCACCCCAGGCCGAGACCCGATCTGCGCGGGGATGTCCACCCGGACGTGATACCCAGCCGCCAGGAACACCGGCACCACAACACAGGGACCGTCCACAACAGACCGAACATCGGGCTGCAGAACGTCCGCATAAGCAACGACAACCGGAACATCCACAGACGCGGCGACCATCGAAGCGATGGAAGAACACACCGCGACCCCACGAGGATCACGGGTCCCGTGGAACGCCAGAACAAGCTTCACGCAGGCTCCATCGCTAGCCGGTAACCACGCTTGACCACGGTGCACACCATCTGCGGCGACCCGAGAGCGGTCCGCAGCCGCCCGATGGCGGTCTCCACCGCGTGCTCCTCGCCGCCGGACGGCAGGGCGGCCAGCAGCTCCTGCCGGGACACCACCCGTCCCCGCGCGGCCACCAGCGACCGCAGCACGGCCATCGGAGCCGGAGCGACGGGCCGGAGCTCGCCGTCGATGACCACGGCGGCGGCGCGCATCTCCATCTCCCGGGACGCGATCCGCAACCGCGTGGCACGGGCGGGCAGCTCGACCGCCAGTTCCCGCACCATCGACCCGATCCGCGACCGGACCGGCTGCACCACGGGGATTCCGGCGGCCACCAGCGGTCCGGCGGTGATGGCTCCGACGCCGACCACGAGGACGTTGCGGCGCAACGCCTCCACGAGTTCCGCGCGCCGGGGGCCGGCGGTGCGCAGCACCGAGGCCGCGGCCGGTGCGCTGGTGAACGTCAGGGCGTCGACCTGGCCGCCGAGCACCGAGTCGATGAGCGACTCCAACGGGCGGATGTCCGCGGGCGGCTCCCAGCGGTAGACCGGGATCTCCACGACGTCGGCGCCGGCGGCGGCGAGGGTGTTCACGAAGTCCGGTAGCGGTTCCCCGTGCAACTGCACGGCCACCCGCTTGCCGGCGACGCCCATGCGCAGCAGGTACTGCAACAGTTCTGCGTTCGACTCCGACGACGGCGACCACGTCTCCACGAGGCCGGCGGCACGGACCGCCCCCTTGGCCTTCGGACCGCGGGGCAGCACCACGGCCGACGACAGGGCGCGGTGCAGGCGGTTCGCCAGGCCCCATCCCTCGGCGGCCTCGAACCAGCCGCGGAAGCCGATCGCGGTCGTGGCGACGACGACGTCCACCGGTGAGGCCAGCAACGCCGACGTGGCCTCGTGCAGGGACGCGTCGTCGGGCAGCGGCACGATGCGCAGGGCCGGGCCGTGCAGCACGGAGGCGCCCTTGCGTTCCAGCAGGGCGATGAGCTCGTCGGCGCGGCGGGCCGCGGTGACGCCGATCGTGAAGCCCGCCAGCGGTGCCGTCATGTCAGCTCCACGACGCCGTCGCGCACGCGCACCCGGTGCACCGCCACGGACACCGACGGCTCGTCCAGGCACTTGCCGGTCGCCAGCTCGAAGGCCTGCTTGTAGACCGGCGACACCACGACCGGGACGCCGCCGCGGTCGCCCACGATGCCGCGGGACAGGACCGCGGCGCCGCTGAACGGGTCGACGTTGTCCAGCGCGTGCAGCGAGCCGTCGGCGGTCAGGAACACCGCCACCTGCGAGCCGTCGGGGAGCAGGGCCGCCACGCCCTGCTCGGGCCTCAGCACGTCGAAGTCACAGACGATCACCTGGCGACCTCCGGGATGCCCAGGGAGACGGGGACGCGCTGACCACGTTCAGCGCGGAACGAGATCGAGGGGTCCGGGGTGCCGGGCGCGTTGACGAACGACGTGAACCGCGCCAGCTTCTCCGGGTCCTCCAGCACGCCGCGCCACTCGTCGGCGTAGTCGGAGACGTGCGACTCCATCGCCGCCTCCAGCTCGGCGCAGATGCCGAGCTTGTCCTCCACCACGACCTCGCGCAGGTGGTCGAGCCCGCCGTCGAGCCCTTCCAGCCACACGGACGTGCGCTGGAGCCGGTCCGCCGTGCGGATGTAGAACATCAGGAACCGGTCGATGATCCGGATCAGCTCCTCAGTGTCCACATCGGACACCAGCAGGTCGGCGTGCCGCGGGGTGAAGCCGCCGTTGCCGCCCACGTAGAGGTTCCAGCCGTTCTCGGTGGCGATCACGCCGAAGTCCTTGCTCCGCGCCTCGGCGCACTCCCGCGCGCAGCCGGAGACGGCCGACTTGAGCTTGTGCGGCGACCGCAGGCCCCGGTAGCGCAGCTCCAGCTCGATGGCCAGGCCGACCGAGTCCTGCACGCCGTAACGGCACCAGGTCGTGCCGACGCAGGACTTCACCGTGCGCAACGACTTCCCGTAGGCGTGCCCGGACTCGAAGCCCGCGTCGACCAGCCGGCGCCAGATGAGGGGCAGCTGGTCGACCGTCGCGCCGAACATGTCGATGCGCTGGCCGCCGGTGATCTTCGTGTAGAGCCCGTAGTCGCGGGCCACCTCGCCGATGACGATCAGCTTCTCCGGCGTGATCTCGCCGCCGGGGATGCGCGGCACGACCGAGTAGGTGCCGTTGCGCTGTAGGTTCGCCAGGAACCTGTCGTTGGTGTCCTGCAACGACACCTGCGTCTCGCCCAGGATGTGCCCGTTGCCCAGCGACGCCAGGATCGACGCCACCGCGGGCTTGCAGATGTCGCAGCCCCGCCCGCTGCCGTGCTTGGCGATCAGCTCCGAGAACGTCGTGACGCGCGTCGCGCGGACGATCTCGAACAGCTCGGCCCGCGAGTGGGTGAAGTGCTCGCACAACGCCTTGGACTGCTCGACACCGCACTCGGTCAGCAGCTTCTTCAGCATCGGCACGCACGAACCACAGCCCGTGCCGGCCTTGGTGCACGCCTTCAACTCCGCGACGTCGCACGCGACACCGGACCCGATGGCGTCGGTGATCGTCTGCTTCGTCACGGCGTGGCACGAGCAGACCTGCGCGTCCGCGGGCATCTCGACGTCGACGGCACCGCCGGGCTGCAACAACGCCGCCGGAACCTCCTTGCCCACCAACGGCCGCAGCGACAGGTACGAGGACGCGTCGCCGACCAGCACACCGCCGAGCAACGTGCGGGCGTCGTCGGACACCACGAGCTTGCTGTAGGTGCCGGCGACCGCGTTGTTCACCACGACTTCCAACGCGCCTTCGGTGACAGCGTGCGCGTCGCCGAACGACGCCACGTCCACCCCGAGCAGCTTCAGCTTCGTGGACACGTCGGCACCTGGGAACACCCGGCTGCCACCGGCGATCTGGTCTGCGACGACCTCCGCCATCGCGTAACCGGGCGCGACCAGCCCGTACGCCACGCCTTCGACGGAAGCGCACTCACCGATCGCGAACACGTGGGGGTCGGCGGTCCGGCACGTGGCGTCGACCAGGTAACCGCCGCGCGGACCGAGCTCCAACCCGAGGTCGAGGTCGGTCCGCGGCCGGATGCCGGCGCTGAACACCACGACGTCGAGGTCGAGCTCCAGCCCGTTGGCGAGCTTCGCGATCAGTCGTGTCCCGTCGCGTTCGATGGAGGACGCGGAGGTGCCGGTGTGCACGGTCAGGTCGAGCTTCTCGACCAGCCGCTTCAACAGCCCGGCGCCGCCCTCGTCGACCTGGATCGGCATCAGCCGCGGCGCCAGCTCGACGACGTGCGGCGAGACCCCCATGCCGCGCAAGGCGTTGGCGGCCTCCAGGCCGAGCAGGCCGCCGCCGAGGACCATGCCGGAGCGCCGGCCGGGGCGTGACGCCGCCTCGACGGTCGCGCGGATGTCGTCCAGGTCGTCGATCGTGCGGTAGACGTGGCAGCCGGGCAGGTCGCGGCCCGGCACCGGCGGCACGAACGGCACCGACCCGGTGGCCAGCACCAGCGCGTCATAGGAGACCTCGACGCCGGACGCGCCGACCACGACCCGGCGTTCCCGGTCCACGGACACGGCCTTCTCGCCGAGGCGGAGCTCGCACCCCGTCAACGGCGCCAGCTCCAGGTCCGCGGAACTCCAGGAGTCCACATAGGACGACAGCGCCACGCGGTCGTAGGCGGGACGGGACTCCTCGCCGAACACGACGACCCGCCACTCGGATCCTTGCAGCAGCTCGACGAGCCGGTGCCCGACCATTCCGTGTCCGACCACGACCAGCGTTCGAGTCATCGGAGTCCCTCCTCCCGCCCGAATCGTCATCGGGCGGTGTGTCGTCGCGAGGTCTGCTGTGTGTCCGCGCTGTTAAACGCCCGCGTGGGCGAGCGACGGACGGGCCGCGAACACGGTGCGCCGCAGGTAGAACCACCAGGTCGTGCCGAGGCAGAGCGCGTAGAAGACGAGGATCGCGGTCAGCGCGGGCGTCAGCGTCTTCGAGCCCTCCAGCGAGAACTTGAAGACCAGGTTGACCAGCACGCCACCGGCCGCGCCGATCGCGCCCGCGATGCCGACCACGGCCGCCGCCTGGCGCTTCGCGGACTTGTCGTCGGCGGACTGGGTGCGGAAGATCGCCGGGATCATCCGGTACGTCGAGCCGTTGCCCACGCCCGCCAGCACGAACAGCGCGATGAACGAGCCGAAGAACAGCGGGAAGCTGCGCGTGTCGACGCTGACCATGACGCCGATCGTGCCGATCGCGAGCCCGACGAACGTCCCGACCGTCACCTTCGCGCCCCCGACGCGGTCCGCGAGCCAGCCGCCGAACGGGCGGGCCACCGAGCCGATCAGCGCGCCGAGGAACGCGAGCGCGACCCAGCCCTTGTGGTCGACGAAGCTCAGCTTGATCAGCGACGGGAACGCGAACGAGTAGCCGATGAACGAGCCGAACGTGCCGATGTAGAGGAACGACATCACCCACGTGTGCTGGTTGGACAACGCGAGCTTGTACGACTGACCGTCCGGCTTGGCCTGCGTGAGGCTGTCCATGAAGAACCACGCGAGCACCGTCGCGAGCACGATGAACGGCATCCAGATCAGCGCCGCGTAGGCGAGGTGGATCCCGGTGCCGATGGTGATGACGAACGGCACGATCAGCTGCGTGACCGCGACGCCGAGGTTGCCGCCGGCCGCGTTCATGCCCAGGGCCAGACCCTTCTTGCCCTCCGGGTAGAAGAACGAGATGTTCGCCATCGACGACGAGAAGTTGCCGCCGCCCAGGCCCATCGCGGCCGAGGTGAGCAGGAAGAACCAGTACGGCGTGCCCGGCGTCGACACCGCGTAGGCGAGCATCGCGCACGGGATCAGCAGCAGCCCGGCGCTGATCGTCGTCCACAGCCGGCCACCGAACCTCGGCACGGCGAACGTGTAGGGCACCCGCAGCAGCGAGCCGACCAGGTTGGGCACGATCAGCAGCCAGAACTGCTCGCCCACGCTGAAGTCGAACCCGACGGAGCCGAGGCTCACCACCACGATGCTCATCAGCACCCACACGCTGAACCCGAGGTTCTCGGCGAAGATGCTCAAAGCCAGGTTCTTGCGGGCGATCCGCTTGCCGGTGGACTCCCAGAACTCGGGCTTCTCCGGCTCCCAGTGGTCGATCCAGCTCATGAACTTTCCTCCGCGGGGTCGGCGACTGCGCATCAACCTAGGAACCGGGCATTACCAGGGAGTTCTGCCCTGTGACGGCGACGGCAACTCCGCCGCACATCACGCCGGCTGCGGCTGTGAGGCCCCGAGCCAGTCGAGCAGCCCGCACACCGCGTCCTTGCAGCCACCGCACCCGGTGGTCGCCCGGGTGGCCTCCGCGAGCTGCGGCAACGACTCCGCGCCCGCACGCCAGGCCGACACGATCTGTCCTTTGGAGACGGTGTTGCACCGGCAGATCACCGCACTGGACGGCAGGTCGGCGGGTGACGCGGCCTCGGCGGGGAGGGCGCGGCCGAGCAACAACGCCAGGCGGTCGGTCGGTGCGGGGATCCCCCGGTCGTAGAGCTGGGTGATCGTGGCGGCCGCGTCCGGTGCGCCGATCACGATCGCGCCCGCCACCCGGTCGTCGCGCAGCACGAGCTTCGCGTACCGGCCGCGCGAGGGTTCCTGGAAGCACAGGACTTCCGAGTCCGGGCAGTCGACGTCGGTGTGCACGTCACCCAGCGCCGCGAGGTCGACGTCGCGCGCCTTCAACCGCGTGACGACGGACGTGCCCCGGTAACGGGCGGCGGGGTTCGCGCCGGTCAGGCGGTCGGCGAGCACGGCCGCCTGGTCCCACGCCGGTTGCACGAGACCGGAGACGGTGCCGGGGTGCTGCGCGCAGTCGCCGATGGCGTGGATGCGCGGGTCGTCGGTGCGCAACGCGTCGTCGACCACGATCCCGCGGTCGACCGCCAGTCCCGCCTCGACGGCCAGG
>NZ_DASVFL010000076.1:0-26904 GCF_036380075.1 Lentzea sp.
GCGCACGGCGGCGCGGTCGGCGGGGTTCCTGCCGAAGACGCGCACGGTGCCCGAGGTGGCGGTGCGGTGGCCCTCGACGGTCTCCAGCGTCGAGGTCTTGCCGGCGCCGTTGGTGCCCAGGAGCGCGTACAGCTCGCCCCGTCGCACCTGGAAGGACAGGTCGCGCACGGCGTGGAACGAGCCGTACCGGACGTTCAACCGCTCGACTTCGATGACGGGTGTGGTGGACATGCCGCCGATTCCACCGCCCGCGGCGGCCGTCCGGCAGTGCCGCCACGTCACCACGAAGGCATGACGTGGCGTCACTGGTGCGGTCACCGGGGCGGCGAAATACTGAGGTCGTGACACGGACAGAGGTGCCGGCGAGCCACAGTGGACACCGGTACACCACATCGGCCCGCGGCCGGATGAGCAGGCTGAACATCACCACCCAGCTCACGGTGCTCGTCCCGGTCGGCACGCTGCTGACCGTCTTCGACGCCACCCGGTGGTGGGAGGCGGTCGTGCTGGCCGTGGGAGTGCTCGCGGCGATTGTCGGGGTCGTGCTGTGGGCGCGGGAGAAGGTCATGGCGCACGCGGTTCCGCTGCTGGTGACCGTCGCGGCCGTGCTGGTCTTCGGCGCGCTGGTGAGCGGCAGCACCACGGCGTTCTACGGCATCTCGGTCGTCGCGCCGCTGATCGTGCCCCAGCTGCCCCGGCACCGGATCGCCGCCGCGGTGGCGGTCGTGGTGTTCGTCGCGGCGACAGGCGCGGCGAGGTCGCTGGTGCACCAGGGCAACCCCGGCACGACCGCGTTCCTGTACGTGCTGGTCCCCTCCGGCGTCCTGGTGGTCACGCTCGGGTTCATGTTCGCCAACCAGGCCTTCTACCAGGTCCTCGCGGAGCTGGACGAGGCACGCGAGCAGGAGGCGGAGCTGGCCGTGGCGCGGGAGCGGATCCGGTTCGCGAGCGAGCTGCACGACATCCAGGGCCACACCCTGCACGTCGTGAAGCTCAAGACCGCGCTGGCGGAGAAGCTGGTGCGGCGCGACGCCGGCCGGGCGGAGGAGGAGCTGCGCGAGATCAACGCCCTGGTCGGCGACACGATCAAGCAGACCAAGGAGCTCGCGTACGCGCAACGGCGGCTGAACCTGGCCGCCGAGCTGGAGAACGCCAAGAACCTGTTCGAGGCCGCGGGCATCCGCGTGCGGATCGTCAGGCAGGGCGCGGTGAACGGGCAGGCGAGCGAGCTGCTCGGGCAGGTGCTGCGCGAGACGACCACGAACATCCTGCGCCACGCGCAGGCGGGGCAGGTGCGGATCACGTTGGCGGAGTCGGGGATCACCATCGTCAACGACGGCGCGGCCGGAGACGGCCCGCCGGAGCTGCGCGGCCTGTCGACGCTCAGGGACCGGCTCGCGGGCGCCGGAGGAGAGCTGACCGCGTCGCAGACCGGCGGCGAGTTCGTGACGGCGGCGGCGTTCCCGGCGGGGGTGGCGCGATGACCACGGTGGTGCTGGCCGACGACGAGGCGTTGCTGCGCAAGGCGATGGCCGCGCTGTTGCCGATGGAGGGCGACATCACGGTCCTGGCTGAGGCGGAGGACGGCGAGCAGGCCGTGGCGGCCACGCTCGCACACCGCCCGGACGTCCTCGTGATCGACCTGGAGATGCCCGGCGTGGACGGGCTCGCCGCGGTCGCGGAGATCCGCAGGTCGTTGCCCGGCCAGGTGATCCTCATGCTCACCAGGCACGCCCGGCCCGGCGTGCTGCGCAAGGCGCTCAAGCTCGGGGTGCAGGGGTTCGTCAGCAAGGCCGCGGACCCCGCCCACATCACGTCGGTGATCGCCGCCCTGCACAGCGGCAGGCGGTGGGTCGACCCGGACGTCTCCGCGCTCGCGGTGGCCGACGACTGCCCGCTCACCGACCGGGAGGTCGACGTGCTGCGGGCGACCAGGGAGGGCTACTCGGTCGCCGACATCGCGGCGCGGCTGCACCTGGCGGAGGGCACGGTCCGCAACTACCTGTCCAACGCCATGCAGAAGACGCAGACCAGGACCAGGCACGAAGCCGCCCGGTTCGCACGAGAACACGACTGGCTCTGAGAAGAACCGTTCCGAGGAGAGGAAGACCATGCTGATCGTCGAGGACCTCGCCCTGCTGCTGATGGACGACGAGTCCGGCACACCGGCGGCCGCGGGCACCCTGCACTACGCGATGGGCGGCGCGCTGCTGGTGGAACTGGCCCTGGAGGGCCTGGTCGACGTGCGGGACCGCAAGGTCGTGCCGACCGGTGACGCACCGCCGCAGGACCCGCTGCTGCGGGGCGGCTGGGACAAGGTCGCCGAGAAGCCGCGGTCCGTCGACTCGCTGCTGCTCAAGATCGGTGCCGACGTGTGGAAGAAGGTCGTCGACCGGCTCGTCGACCGCGGCATGGTGCGCCGCGAGGAGAAGCGGGTGCTGGGCCTGTTCCGCACCACCTCGCTGCCCGCCGCCGACACCCGGCACGAGGAGGAGGTCCGGCAGCGGATCCGCGCCGTGCTGGTCGACGGCCAGGAGCCCGACCCGCGCACCGCCGCCCTGACCGCGCTGCTGTCCGCGAGCGGCGCGCTGCCGGCGCTGCGGCCGAAGCTCGCGTGGTCCGGCGACGTGGCCCGGCGCGCGAAGGAGCTCGAACGCGGCAACTGGGGTGCGGAGGCCGTGAGCTCGGCGGTGACCAGGACCGCGGCCGCGATCGCCGCGTCCAGCGCCGCCGTCACGGTCGCGGTCGTGTCCACCGTCGTGACCTGATCCGAGCAGTTCGAGGCCCGGAACCCGTTCCGGGCCTCGAACTCGCTCACCCGTCAGCAGTTCGCGCGCAGCACCGCCCCGGTCGTGCCGGGCAGGCTCACCGAGCTGACCTGCTTGCCGTCGTGGTCGGTGTAGGTGCGCAGGAGCTGCACGGGGACCTCGGCGCTGCCGGTCGGGTTGGCGTTGACCAGCGCCACGCCGCAGGTGAAGTCGCGGCGGTACACCTTGTCCGCGACCTGCCGGTAGGCGCCGGCCGGGTAGCCGAGGTTCCAGTCGTACTCGGGGTGCCACGGCGTCGGGTCGCCGTAGCCGTCGGTCTTCGCGACCTCGGCGATCGAGGCCTTGCCGCCGGTGGTCATGTACAGGCTGGCCAGCGCGTACCGGAACGCCTTCGCGTCGCCCACGTCGAAGTGCGGCTGCACCCAGGTCATCTTGCCGCTCGCCTCGCTGACGGCGATCTGGGCGACCTGCTTGCGCCAGCCCTGCTCGTAGTCCTCGAGGAGCTTGGCGCTGGAGAACGCGAGCCACCACTCGTCGAACCCGCCGTCGACGTAGGCGCTGTAGGCCTCCCAGCCGCCCGGCTGCAGGCGGGCGTTGGCGAGGTTCGCGACGGACGTCAGCCCTGCCGCGGCGAACCCGTTCTTCACCTCGGCGAGCATTCCTTTGTAGGCTTCCTGGAACGACGCGTTGTCCGGGTATCTCGCCGGGCATTCGCCGGAGTGGTAGGCGTCGCAGGTGTAGAGGGCGTTGTCCAGGAAAACACCGTCGAATCCCGTGGTCTTGGCGTTGGAGACGACGCTGTCGACCCACGCTTTCCGATAGGCGGGATTTCCGACGTCCATCTGCCAATGGCCGTCGTAGCCGGAGTAGAGCAGCTCCTTGCCGTTCTTCCCGCGCAGGAACCAGTCGGGGTTCTTCGCGCGGACGGTGCAGTAGCCGAGGCCCGTGGGGAGCTGGGCGTCGTCCACTCCGTTCTTGCACGCGTACGAGCGGGTGGAGGACAAGTCCTTGTACACGTACACCTTCACGGCCGGGTTCGCCGCCTTGAGCTTGGCCCGGATGTCGCCCTCCCAGGCGTTGAGGACGACGTGCCCGCGGCGCTTGGCCTCGGTGGCGATCGTCGCGTCCGACACCGGCGTGCTGTTGAGGTGCAGCCAGAACGACTGCGCGCGCCCCGCGGGTGCGAAGCCCTGCGCCGCGAGCGGCGGCGCGGTCGAGACGGCGAGCAGGAGCACCGTCAGAAGAAGAATTCTCCGAGCAGTTCCGGTTGCCTCGAACATTGTTTCTCCCAGTCGTGAAGAGGTCTTTCTTCGGTCCGCAGGAGCGCATTCACGAGGTACCCGGAACCGGAGGCGCGGGAGGTGCTTGCGCGGTAAACCACCTGTTGCGGTGCTGCGTTGGGCCCGAACGACACCGTGTGTGGGGCCACCGCTCCCGGTCGGGCGACCCGGCGGGGCCGATAGCATCGGAAAGCGTTGCCGCACAGTGAGGAACCGCGCCTTGACCGACTCGCACGTCGTTGCGTCGAAACCGATCCACGTGCCCGACGCGGTCCTCGACGACCTGCGCGCCCGGCTCGCGCTGACCCGCGCACCGCTGGACGAGGGCAACGACGACTGGTCCTACGGCGTTCCGGCCGCCTACCTGGGCGAGCTCGTCGAGTACTGGCGCGACGGCTACGACTGGCGTGCGGCCGAGAAGGCGATCAACGCCCACGAGCACTGCGAGGCGACCGTCGCTGGCGTGCCGGTGCACTTCCTGCGCGAACCCGGCCGCGGCCCGCGCCCGATCCCGCTGGTCCTGACCCACGGCTGGCCGTGGACGTTCTGGCACTGGTCGAAGGTGATCGGCCCGCTGGCCGACCCGGCGGCGTTCGGGGGCGACCCGGCCGACGCGTTCGACGTGATCGTGCCGTCACTGCCCGGTTTCGGCTTCCCCGGCCCGCTCACCGGCTTCCCGGACGTCAACTTCTGGAAGGTCGCCGACCTCTGGCACACCCTGATGACCGAGACCCTCGGCCACCAGCGCTACGCGGCCGCCGGCTGCGACATCGGCGGGATCGTCTCCAGCCAGCTCGGCCACAAGTACGCGGGTTCGCTGTACGGCGTCCACATCGGTTCCGGGCTGCCGCTCGACTTCTTCACCGGCCCCCGCGCGTGGGACTTCGCCCGCAACCGGCCGCTGACCGACGACCAGCCGCCCGAGGTCCGCGCCCGCGTGATCGAGCAGGACCTCCGGTGGGCCACCCACCTGGCCGTGCACATGATCGACGGCGCCACGCTGGCCCACGGGTTGAGCGACTCGCCCGCCGGTCTGCTCGCGTGGCTGCTGGAGCGGTGGAACGCCTGGAGCGACAACGGCGGCGACGTCGAGTCGGTGTTCACCAGGGACGACCTGCTCACGCACGCGACGATCTACTGGGTGACCAACTCCATCGCCACGTCGATGCGCTACTACGCCAACGCCAACCGCCACCCGTGGACGCCGTCGCACGACCGCGTGCCGGTGGTGGAGGCCCCGGTCGGGCTCACGTTCGTGAACTACGAGAACCCGCCGGGTGTCCACACCGCCCGGCAGCGCGTCGAGGCGTTCGAGAACGGCCCGATGGCCGGGTTCTTCAACCACGTCAACGTCAACGCCCACGAGCGCGGCGGCCACTTCATCCCCTGGGAGAACCCGGAGGCGTGGGTGGACGACCTGCGCCGCACGTTCCGCGGCCGCCGGCCCTGATCTCGCTCTACGGGTTCCAGTACCGGCTGACGAAGACGCGCTCGAAGCGCCGTTCCTCCAGGTCGCGACGCTGCACCGCCCAGTGGACGCTCATGCCCTCCCAGCCGTCGACGTCGACGTGCCAGTCGGCGAGCAGCACCCAGTCCGCCGGGTCCTCCGAGACCGCGAAGTCCACTTTGCCCTTGGCGACGGCCGTCTTGGCCGCCTCGACGATGCTCTCGACGGGGTCGTGGAGGTCGGCCACCTCCTCGGAGGCGAAACCGCCGAGCTGGAACGTGCCCCAGTCGCCGATGTCGTTCTGCGCCTCGCGCACGAGCTTCAGCAGCTCCTCGGAGTGCGGCGGCCAGTCGGCCTCCCACCGCAGGTCGTCGGAGAAGTCCTCGTCGCAGTAGTGCGGCAGCGACACGTCGACGGCCGCGTGCATCGGACCCTGCGGGAACTGCTCCATGTACTCCCGGTACTCGTCCACTGTGGAGTACCAGGTGGTGTGCATGTCGCGCTCCACCACCGGAGTGCCCTCGGGGACGTACACGACGCTGCCGATGTCGCCGCAGCAGCCGTCGTCCTCGGGGAAGACGAACAGCAGCAGCCGGCCGTCCGGGGGCAGCGGCAGGTCCGTGCTCCCGGCGGGAAGCGCGGCGAGGTCGATGGTGGCGACGTAGGGGTGTTCCTGGTCGGGCACGTCGGCGGGGAGCAGGAGCGGACCGCCGAACTGACCCACGACCGGTCCGTCCCCATTGCGCGTCAACCTGGTACAGGGACGGGCGACGTCGGCCCAGTGCTGAACTTCATCGGCGGCAAATCCTTGTGCGACAGCCTTTTCCTGGAAGGCCGCCAGCTGTTCTCGCAGTGCGGAACTCATGCCGGCATGCTATCGGCGCGACTCAGGTGGCCGGCAGGGGATGCGCGCGCGTCCAGTCGTCCACGTGGAACGGCGACGGTCCATTCGCGACGGATGCGTGCGCGACGACCTCGGCCGGAACCTTCCCGTCCACCATGCCGAGCCGGGTGCGGTAGTCAGCCGTGAAAGCCGCGGCGACCTCCTGCGAGGTGAGCGCGGGCGCGTAGTCGGCCAGGCCCGCGATCGAACTGCGCCGCAGGTCGTAGCCGAGAGCGTCGGACACGTCCTCGATGACGGCACGCACGCGGTCGGAGACGGAGACCTGCACCACGGTGCTGAACAGCGACCCGGTGGCGGTGACGCGTTGCGCGGAACCCACGACCTTCGCGACGCCGCCGACGTTGATGCTGTACTCGCCGGGGCAGTACTCGCCGTCCACCTCGCCCACGCGGGCGTCGACGTCACCCAGGGCGCGCAGCACCCGCACGTGGCTTTCGGCGTTGGCGGCGAACGTCGCGCCGCCTGGGTGCCGGATGCCGGTGGTGCGGTCGAGGTGGTCGATGACGACGGCGCCGCTGTCGTAGGCGACCATCCGCCCGCCCGGCGACCGGACCACGGTCGCGAACCCCGCCGCGTGCGCCACCTCGGTGGCGGCGGCGATGCCGGGGGAGCGGAGGTCGCGGCCGCTGAAGGCGACCGCGGGGCCCTGCGGCACGTAGACGTGGACGAACTGCGACCACGACGCGCTGGGTGCGCGCAGCAGCAGTGCCGGGACCACCAGTTCGGTGACGGCATCGCCGGTGCTGCCGGACGCGAGGAGCCGGGTCTGGTCGAAGGTGTTCACACCACGATTCTCGACCACGACCCGGCTCCGCCCGCTACGCCGCACCCAGCAGCGCGAGGAACTCCGCCCTCGTGCGGTCGATGCTCGCGCCCAGGTCGCGCACCGGCGGGTGCGTGCCGGACGCGAGCTCGGCGCGGGCCACGGTGCGCGCTTCCTCGAACTGGGCGCGCAGCAACGTCCTGAGCTGCCCGTCGACGTCGGGGGAGTGCCGGATCGACGCCAGCTCGGCCGCCGTGATCATGCCCGGCATGTCGTGCCCCTCGTGCTGGCCCGACTCCTGCCGTCCCGTCCGCGCCAGCACGGCACGGGCCTGCTCCAGCTCGGCCCGGTAGGTGGCGGCGACCCGCTCGGCCACCGGCCGCAGCGCGGAACCGGGCTCCGCCAGGTCGAGCGCGGCCAGCGCCGAGGTGTTCTGCGGGATGAGCAGGTCCACGAACGCCAGGTCGGTGCCCGACAGGTCCGTGGCAGACAGCTCGGGTGGGGTCGCGGCGGTCCTGGTGGTTTCCTGTGCGGCCTGGGCGCTGCATCCCGCCACCGCCAGGACCACCGCGAGTATCAGAGCCCTCACTTAAGGGCGGCCGTTCGGCCCGCACTTGACGATGCGGTTGATGCAGTCGCGGACGCGCTGCGCCATCTCGGCCTCGGGCCAGGCGTTGAAGAAGTCGCCGTGCATCGTGAAGCCGGGACCGGAGGAGAGCTTGAACTTCGCCGGGTCACCGCTGACCGGGTAGCGCAGCACCTGGCGCAGCTTCGGCACGGGCACCGGGTGCGTGGCCGGGCAGTCGCCCGCGACCGGGTAGGCCATGTGGCTCTTGTGGTCGGCCGAGTCGAGGTCCTTGCCGTTCCAGCACTGCGGGAAGTCCAGGTAGGACTCGAGCATCGTGCCCGCGGGGCAGTTCACGAAGTCCTTCGACGCGCCGACGTGGCCGGCGTGCAGGCACGACCAGCGCGACTGCGTGCTGCCGTCCGGCGCGGTGGCCTTGGCGTTGCCCGCGACGATGCGCAGGCCGTGCGGCAGCGGCTGGATGCGCGCGGTCACGTCGTCGCGCACGCCCTCACCGAGGTAGTAGAACGTCGTGCCCGTCGGCTCGACCGGCTGGCCGTCGGCCAGCAGCGTGGGCACCCAGTAGGACGAGAGGTCTTGCTTCGGGTTGCACGTGCTGCCGGCCTTCTCGAGGGTCTCGATCGTCGAGTGCGCGTTGGTCGACTCGTTGCCGAAGAAGCTGTGCGAGTGCGAGGCGCCCGGCAGGTTCGGGAGCACGATCGGGTCGTCCGGCAGGCGGTGCGTGAACGGGCACTCGGCGACGAACTCCGCGACGCGCACGGCGTTCGCCGGGATCGGCTCCTGCGGCGGCAGGGCGACGGCGGCCTTGGTGGTCGCCGGGGCGGCGGTCGACGTGCCGGTCTGCGCGGGAGCGGCGGTCGTGGGGTCGGCCACCTGAGCCGGGGTCCGCGACGTGGTGGTCGTGGTGGTGGTGCTCGTCGAGGACGCGACCGGCGGTGCCTTCGGGGGAGTGAAGAACATCGCGTTCGCGGTCACTGCGGACGCCGCGACGCCGGCCACGGCGAGGGCGGCGATCAGGACGCGCCTCCTCAGCCGTGAAGGGGTGTGGGCGTGGGTCATCGAAAGTCCTTTCGAGCAGGGTGAACTGGCACAGGGTGGTGGTGCGGAACGGGAGCGGCGCGGGTCAGCCCGCGTCGCGGTAGGCCTGACCGGCCTGGTTGGGGGTGCCGCCGGGGGCGTAGAGACCGGTGCCGGGCTTGTCGGCGGGCAGCGCGAACCACGCGTACCGCTCGACCCACGGCAGGGCCTCCATCATGGCGCTGGACCCGCGGGCGAACGCCGCGAGCTCGGCCTGCGACGGGTAGCGCGCCGAGCCGCCCGAGAAGTCGATGAGCGAGTACTCGGTCAGCCACACGGGTTTGCCGTACTTGGCGTGCACGGCTTCCAGGTAGTTCTTCAGGTGCCCGACGGCGGCGGCGCTGAAGTCCGAGCCGTACCAGTGCACCGCGATGAAGTCGACGCGCAGACCCCGTTGCGCCGCACCGGTCATGAACTGGTCGAGCCAGCCGCCCGCCTTGTCGCCGCTGTGCGCGACGGCGGGGCTGCCGAGCCGCAGCCCGGTCGCGGCGAGCTTGGGCCACAGGTCGAGTGCCTGCTGCGGCGTCATGTTGGCCTGGTCGGGGAAGTCGGGCTCGTTGAACCCGAGCAGCACCCTGCCATTGGCCTTGGCGCGGGCGATCGTCGCGTCGTCGGTGAACTTCGCGCCCCAGATCATCGGCACGAACTCGACGTTCGCCGGCGCCTGGACGCCGTCGGGGTGCACGGCCCAGTTGTAGTACCAGCCCGCGCGGACGTCGGTCAGCGCCTTGCCGACGCCGTCGAAGTTCCAGGTGCTGACGCCCTTCTTCGCCGACGCCGCGATCTTGGTCGCGGGCGCCGGCGGAGGAGGAGGTGCCGCCGCCTGCGTCGTCGACGACGGCAGGGGTGTCGTCGAGACGGGCGGCGTGGTCGTGGTGGTGAGCGAGGTCGTCGCCGGCGTGGACTCGGTGGTGGCCGTGATCGTCTGCGCGACCGGCTGCTCCTCGCGGGAGGGCAGCACGGCGACCACGATCGCGCCCGCGGCGACCACCGCGGCTGCCGCGGCCGCGACGGGCTTCACCAGCGCGCCCTTGAGGAAGAGGCCGAACTTGCCGCTCGTCACGGGGTCGGCGGGCGCGTGCGAGAACGTCACGTGCGTGCCGACGAGCGCGGACGGGTCGAACCCGAACGCGGCCGGCAGCGGCACCAGCGGCAGCCGCGCGATGAGGCCCTCGACGGACGCGAGGTCGTGACCGGCCCGCTCGCAGCGGGCGCAGTCGCGGCTGTGCCGGGCGATCCGCTTGCGCCACAACGCGCTCGGGTCGCCGTCCCAGTCCGCGACGACGTCGGCCAGCTCCGGGCAGCGCGGCGTGCGCTCCAGCGTCCGCACGACGATCCGCGCGGCGTCGAGCTGCGCCTTGACCCGCTGCACGCGCACGGCGGTGTGCTGCGGCGTGAGCTCCAGCGCGTTCGCGACCTCGGTGCGGGTGAGCCGTCCGGCGGCCTCCAGCCACCACAGCGACAGCAGCTCGCGTTCGTCGGCGCTGAGCCACCGGGTGGCGGCCACGACCTCGCGGCGCTGCCCGGACAGCTGGAGCCGCATGATCGTGAGGTCGACGAAGTCGGCGCCGGGGTCGGCGATGTCCTCGACGATCTCACCGGTGACGGGCACGCGCTGGCGTTCGCGGTGCCGCATCCGGATCTGGTTCATCGCGATGACGACCAGCCACGACCGGAACCCGGCGGGGTCGCGCAGCGACGACAGCCCGTGCACCGCCCGCAGCATGGTCTCCTGGACCACGTCGTCGGTGTCCTCGTGCCCGCCGAGCGCGTGCCCGACGATGTTGTAGACGAGGGGCAGGTAGCCGCTCACCAGGTCGTCGAGCGCGCGCTGGTCGCCGTCGCGCGCGGCCACCACCGTCGCGACGCCGGGTTCCCGCACTGCCGCCATGCCCACCTCACTTGCCGCTTCTCCGGGGTCCTCTGATCAGGAGATGTCCCAGGTGAGCGGCAATAACGGAAAATCTCGAAGATTTTTCTCAGGCCCGCGGACCGGCCTTCGACGCCAAGGCCGGAAGTAGACCACACGGGCTGTGGGGAGCTCACCGAGCTGACCTGAATCTTGTCCGGGACATGAACCTGCCACGCCGTTGACCTGGCCGTACCGGGTTCAAGACTATGAGAGCGTTCCCACGGATGCGGGGGTGGTCGGCGTGCTGAACCTTCTGGTGGCCTTCCTGGTGGCGCTGGCGCCGATCCCCGCCCCGCCGAGCAACCCGCCGCCCAGCAGCCCGTCTCCCGGTTCGTCGGTGGGAACGGCCGCCGTCGTCTGCGTCCTGTCCTGCGACACCCTGGACCCCTCCCGCGCCGCCCAGGAGACGTTCCCGGTGCCGGAGAAGCAGCTCAACGGCCGCCGGATCGTCCTGCACGTCTCCGACCGCGACGGCATGGCGTGGGGCAGCGTCGACAACGGTGTCACCGGCGACTCGGTCTGGCTGGACAGGTCGTGGGACGGCGGCGCGAGCTGGGAGGGCCTGCTCGGCCGGGCGAGCATCCCGAGCACGTGGACCGGCACGCGGACGCTGATGTACAACGTCACCGACCCGGTCGGCCACAAGCGCGGCCTCCTCCGCGCGTGTGGCGACGCCGCGGGCGTGACCTGCACGGACTGGATCTACCCGACGGTGTGCGACGTGCTGTGCGACCGCACGGGCGCGGGTCAGGCCAACGGCGACGCGCAGCCTGTGCCGTCGACGACGTTGTACGGCCGCACGATCCGTCTGCACACCGACCTGAACGGCATGGCGTGGGGCAGCATCGAGGCCGGCGGCCAGGGTGACGAGGTCTGGCTCGACCGGTCGTGGGACAGCGGCGTGAGCTGGCCCGGCGGGTCGTCGCTCGGCAGGACCGCGACCCCGGCCGGGGCGACGTCCACCCGCACCACGATGTTCTCCACCCGGGACCCGCGCGGCCGCCACTTCGGCGGAGCCGTGCGCGCGTGCGGCAGGGAAGCGGCCCACAACGAAGGCAGCTGCACGGCCTGGGCGCGGCCGGTGCCGAGCAGGGCCCGTGCCGCCGCGGACGCCCTGCTGTACTCCTACAACCCGTCCACGGCGTGGTGGCCGTCGAGCTGGTGGAACTCCGCCACGACGCTCACCGCGGTGATGGACTCCGGCCTGCACGACTACGACTGGGTGATCGCGCGGACGTTCGACGTCAACCGCGGCACGTTCGCGGCCGGCCGGCGCGGCACCGACGCGATCGAGGGCGACTTCATCAGCCGCTCCATCGACGACAGCGCCTGGTGGGGCCTCGCCTGGGTCGCCGCCTACGACCACACCGGCGACCAGCGCTACCTGGCGATGGCCACCACCATCGCGAACTACGTCCACCAGTACTGGGACACCCGCACGTGCGGCGGCGGGGTCTGGTGGGACCGCGAACGCACCTACAAGAACGCCGTGACGAACGGCCAGTACCTGCGCCTCACCGCGTCGATCAGCCGCCGCACGCCCGGCGACGCGGTGTGGCTGCAACGGGCCCGCACCGCCGCCGACTGGTACCTCGGCAGCGGCCTGGCCGGCTCGGCCGGGCTGGTCAACGACGGGCTCACCGGCGACTGCCGCAACAACGGCCAGACGGTGTGGACCTACAACCAGGG
Source organism: Lentzea sp. (assembly GCF_036380075.1). Taxonomy (NCBI): domain Bacteria; kingdom Bacillati; phylum Actinomycetota; class Actinomycetes; order Pseudonocardiales; family Pseudonocardiaceae; genus Lentzea; species Lentzea sp. Next base: position 12,427 of record NZ_DASVFL010000076.1, read on the forward strand.
CCTCGGCATCGGCGGGTTCACCGAGGTCTGGCGCCTGACCGGCGACACCCGCTACCTCGACGCCGCGCGCCGGCTCGCGGACTCGGCGATCGCGAGCACCTCGCTCACCCGCGACGGCGTGCTCACCGAGTCGTGCGACGTCGGCACGGCCTCCTGCGACGACAACCAGAAGCAGTTCAAGGGCGTCTTCGTCCGCTTCCTGAACGACCTGGCCGGGGCCACCGGGTCCGCCGCCTACCGGCAGTACGCGCGCAGGCAGTCCGACTCGGTCTGGACGAGCGACCGCGACCCGCTGAACCGGATCGGGCAGCGCTGGGCCGGCGGCAGCCCCGACCAGGCCGACTGGCGCACGCAGGCCAGCGGCCTGAACGCGGTGCTCGGCTGACCCCTCGGGCGGTCATGACGCACAGCTACGGACAACGATGTCCGTTTGGTCTCGATCGTTGTCGGTCCTCCCGCGCTCTACCAGCGCTGGAGCCGCGGCTCGACCGCGCCACTAGTTACGCATGGTGAAGTTCTCGTGACTACTGACAGATGACCCGAATCGAGAAGCAATGGACAAGGCATCCGTCGCGCGCTTCCTGCTGCTGGCGCTGCTGTGGGGAAGCAGCTTCACCTTCATCAAGGTGTCACTCGAAGGACTGACACCGGGGCAGCTCGTGCTCACCAGACTCGTGCTGGGCGCGGCCGTCCTCCTCTCGATCGCGGCGATCAGCAAGGTCGCACTGCCGCGGTCCGTGCAGGTCTGGGGCCACATCGCGGCCGCCGGCCTGTTCGGCAACGTGATCCCCTTCCTGCTGCTGTCCTACGGCGAGAAGACGACCGGCGCCGGCATCGCGGGCGTCCTGATCGGCGCCTCGCCGCTGCTGACGCTGGCCCTGGCCACCGCCGCCCTGCCCACGGAGCGCGCGACTCCGCGCAAGGCGATCGGCCTGGGGCTCGGCTTCATCGGCGTGGTGCTGCTGGTCGGCCCGTGGCACGAGTCGCTCGGCTCGCTCAGCGGGCGGCTGGCCTGCTTCGGCGCGGCCATCAGCTACGCGGTCGGCTTCGTGTACGTCCGCAAGTACCTGTCGCCGCTCGGCCTGAAGCCGCTGGCGCTGGCCGCGTCGCAGCTCGTCGCGGCCGCGGTGCTGCAGGCGGTCGTGACGCCGTTCCTCGACTGGCGCGTCCCGGACCTCACCGGCTCGGTGACGTTCAGCATCGTGGTCCTCGGCCTGTTCTCCACCGGCCTGGCCTACGTGCTGTACTTCCGCCTCATCGGTGACGTCGGCGCGACCACGGCCTCGGCGGTGAACTACGTCGTGCCGGTGTTCGCGGTGCTGATCAGCGTGCTGTTCCTGGGTGAGCACATCACCTGGAACCTCGTCGCCGGCGGCCTGGTCGTGCTGGTCGGCGTGGCGTACGCGGAGAACAGGCTCGGACAGCTGCGCAAGAGCACTCCCGAGAACGCGGGAGCGGTCCGGTGAACGCCAGGGCGCTGCTCCGGACGATCGCCGCCGACCTGGACATGGTCATGGACCGCGACCCGTCGATCCTGTCGCGCAGCGAGGCACTGCTGCACCCGACGGTCATCGCGATCTGGGGCTGGCGCGTCTCGCACCGGCTCCACCTGCGGGGTCACCGGCGCAGCGCCCGCCTGGTCATGGTCCTCGCCCGGCTCCTGACCGGCGGCATCGAGATCCACCCCGGCGCCACCATCGGCCGCGGCTTCTTCATCGACCACGGCGCGGGCGTCGTGATCGGCGAGACGGTCGTGATCGGCGACGACGTCACGATCTTCCACCAGGTGACGCTCGGCGCCGTCGGGTGGTGGCACGACAACCAGCGGCCGGAGGGCTCGCGCCGCCACCCGAAGCTCGGTGACCGGGTGGTGGTCGGGGCCAACGCGACGCTGCTCGGCCCGATCTCCGTCGGCCACGACTCCGTGGTGGGCGCCCAGGCACTCGTCATCCGCGACGTCCCCGCCGACTCGCGCGTCCTGGCGCCGTTCTCCATCCCGAACGTGAGGTCGACCCGCGGCGTGGCGAAGGCGGCCAAGCCCCGCCAGTCCGTCGTGGTCGCCGGCCAGAAGCACAAGGGCCCGGCCTTCTTCCCCAGCTGGTGACCACCGAACCCTGATCGGAGGGCCTCGTGGAGACCCGAGTCAGTCAGACCCTCACCCACCGACCGCCTGCCCAGTCGCTCGTGGACCTGATCGGCGGAACACCCACAGTCAGGCTCGACCTCGGCGTCACCACGGCGCACCTGTACGCGAAGCTGGAGATGGCCAACCCGCTGTCCAGCGTGAAGGACCGCGCCGCGCTCTACATGATCAACGGCGCGGAGGAGCGCGGCCAGCTCACCAGGGGCTCCGGCACGATCGTCGAGGCCACCTCCGGCAACACCGGCATCTCCATGGCGGCGATCGCGGCGGCCCGCGGCTACAAGTGCGTGATCGTCCTGCCGGACAGCGCGACCAGCGAACGCATCCAGCTGCTCAAGGCGTTCGGCGCGGAGATCGTGATGACGCCCTACCAGGAGGGGTACGTCGCCGCGATCGCCAAGGCCGAGGAGATCTACCGCGAGCGTCCCGGCTCGTGGTTCGCCTGCCAGCACGAGAACCCCGACAACGTGGCGGCGCACTACGCCACCACCGGCCCGGAGATCTGGAACGACACCGACGGCGAGGTCGACGTCTTCGTCTGCGGCGTCGGCACCGGCGGGACGCTCAGCGGCACCGCGAAGTACCTGAAGGAGCGCAACCCGGCGATCCGCGTGGTCGCGGTGGAGCCGGAGGGGTCGCCCGTGCTCAGCCAGGGCTGGGGCGGCCTGCACCGCATCCCCGGCCTCAACGGCGGCTTCGTCGCCCCGACGACCGACGTGGGCCTGATCGACGAGGTGCTGGCGGTGTCCAACGAGGACGCCTACCGCACCGCCCGCGAACTGGCCAGGACGGCGGGGCTGCTGGTCGGCGTCTCGTCCGGCGCGGCCGCCCACGCCTGCCGCGTGCTCTCGGCGCGGCCGGAGTACGCGGGCAAGAACTTGGTCACCGTCTTCCCGGACACGGGCGAGCGGTACCTCTCGTGGTTCAACCAGGAAGACACGACGACTCACACCGGCGAGACGCACGCAGCCATCAACGAGGAGTGACCAGACATGACGCAAGTGCCCAACATCCTGCTTCCCGGCGAGGGCGAGTCGGTGCAGATCGGCACCACCACGCACACCACCTTCAAGGCGCAGGGCAAGGAGACTGACGGCAAGCTGGGCATCTACGAGCACCGGATGGCCCCCAACGCGCCGGGCGCCTCGCCGCACGTCCACAACGAGCAGCTGGAAGCGTTCTACGTGCTGAGCGGCATGGTGGAGCTCCACCTCGACGGCAAGTCGTTCGCGGCGCCTCCCGGCACCTACGTGAACGTGCCGATGGGGATGTCGCACGGGTTCCACAACCCGTACAAGGACCAGGCCACGATGCTCATCATCTTCACGCCGGCCCTCAACCGCGAGGAGTACTTCCGGGGTCTCTCCGAGATGTACGCCGACGGCAACAAGCCGACCGAGGACGAGCTGCTGACGCTGATGGCGAAGTACGACCAGTTCGAGGTGACGATGAACGGCTACGACGTGCCGAACTGGGGCCGTCACTGAGTTCTTCTCCCCGCCCGCGGGCGTGGTGACCACTCCGGTCGCCGCGCCCGCGGTGTCGTTTCCGATGCCCGCCGGGCATCGGGGTGGTTGACTCGGCGGCATGGAGTTGCGGCAACTGCGGTACGTGGTGGCGGTGGCGGAGCACCGGCACTTCCGGCGCGCGGCCCACGCGCTGGGCATGACCCAGCCGTCGCTGTCCCGCCAGATCGGTGCCCTGGAACAGGAGCTCGGCACGGCGCTGTTCGACCGCACGGCCCGTGGCGTGGTGCCGACGGCCGCCGGCGAGGTGTACGCGGCCCACGCGCGGCAGGTGCTGGAGCAGGTCGAGGCCGGTGCGACGGAGGCACGGCGGGCGGCGCGCGGGCAGAGCGGGACGTTGCGGCTCGGGTTCGTCGGCGAGGCGCTCGTCGAGCTGCTGCCGTCGCTGCTGGCGCGGTTCCGGTCCTCGCACCCCGGGGTTCGGCTGGAGTGCCGGGAGCTGTCGACGGCGCAGTGCGGGGCGGCGTTGGTGGCGGGCGACATCGACCTCGCGATCAGCCGCGGCGCGCCGACCGGGGAAGGGGCCGAGCGGCTCACCGCCGTGCCGGTCGCCGGAGACCACCTCATCGCCGTGTGCCACCGCGCGCACCCGTTCGCGGGGCAGGCGGCGGTGTCGCTCGACCAGCTGCGGTGTCAGGCCCTCATCGCGGCGCCCGCGGACGACGAGCCCGCGGCGCGGCGGGCGCTGAGCGAGTTGCTCGACCGCACGACGAACGTCACGCACGCCCGTGACGTGCACACGGTGATCGGGTTGGCCGCGTGCGGGATGGGCGTGGGGCTGCTGCCGTCGAGCACGCGACGCCTGACGAGACCGGAAACGGTGATGGTGGAGGTGGAACCGCCGGTGCGGCTGCCGGACCTCACGATGGCGTTCCGCACGACGGACGAGTCGCCGCCGCTGGACGCGTTCCTGGCCGTCACGGCGGTGCACTGCCCGGACACGGGCAAGCGGCTGAACCTGCTGATGCTCAAGAGGCATCGGAAAGCCGGTAGGCGGGCATCAGCGTGACGCCGCCGCCTCCGGGGCGGGTGTAGTGGTGGCATGTCGATCACTTCGCGGGCCGTGCGGTACGGCGTCACGCTGGCGGGCACGGCGGGGGACAACCTGGTCGAGGCCGTCGTCGAGGAGGCCGCCGAGGCGGCGGAGGCCGGCGTCGGCTCGGTGTGGATGGGGCAGCGGCTCGACTACGACGCCATCGGACTGGCCGGGCTGGTCGGCACGCGCGTGCCGGGCGTCGACGTCGGCGTGTCGGCGGTGCCGGTGTTCGGGCGGCACCCGCTGCTGGTGTCAAGCCAGGCCCAGACCGCGCAGGCCGGGACCGGCGGCCGGTTCCACCTCGCGGTCGCGCTCGGCGTGAAGCCGATCGTCGAGACGGTGCTGGGCGTGCCCTGGGAACGGCCCGTGGCCCGGTTGCGCGAGTTCCTCACGGCGCTGATGCCCCTGGTCGGCGGCGAGACCGGGGAGAACAGGGGCGGGCTGGACACCGCGGGGCCCATGCGGCAGACGCACGTCCGCGGCGCGCGGCCCACGCCCGTCCTCGTCGCCGCGATGGCACCGAAGGCGTTGCGGGTGGCGGGCGAGCTCGCGGACGGGACCGTGCCGCTGCTCGCCGGTCCGAAGGTGCTGGCGGAGCACATCGTCCCCGCCATCACCGCCGCCGCGGCCGAGGCGGGACGGCCGGCCCCGCGCATCGTCGCGGTCGTGCCCGCCGCCGTCACGACCGACCCGCAAGCGCGCCGCACGATGGCCGACGGGCTCGCCTTCTACCGGCAGTTCGAGTCCTACCGGCGCGTCCTCGCGCTCAACGGCACCGAGGACCCGGCGGACGTGGCGTTGATCGGCGACGAGGACACCGTCGCCAAGGGCGTGCGCGAGTACGTCGAGGCCGGTGCCACGGAGGTCGTGCTCACCGGGCACCACGACCTCGACGCCGCGACCCAGAGCCGCACGCGCCGGCTCGCCGGAGCCCTCGGCCGTTAGAAACCCTTGCCGGGGTTGAGGATCCCGCGGTCTCAGCCCGTGAGCGGAGCCGCGGTCCTCTCCACGACCTCCTCGCGTGACGTGCCCGGCGCCAGCTCCACCAGCGAGAACTCGCCGTCGGCCACGTCCAGCACGGCGAGGTCGGTGATCACCCTGGCGACGACGCCGCGGCCGGTGAGCGGCAGGCTGCACGACTCCACGAGCTTGGCGTCGCCGTTGCGGGAGACGTGCTCCATCAGCACGATCACCCGCCGGGCGCCGCTGACGAGGTCCATCGCGCCGCCCATGCCCTTGACCATCGCGCCGGGCACCATCCAGTTGGCGAGGTCGCCGCGGGCGGAGACCTGCATGCCGCCCAGCACCGCGGTGTCGATGTGCCCGCCGCGGATCATGGCGAAGCTGGTGGGGGAGTCGAAGAACGACGCGCCGGGCAGGACGCTGACGGTCTGCTTGCCCGCGTTGATCAGGTCGGGGTCGACCTCGTCGTCGTAGGGGAACGGGCCGACGCCGAGGATGCCGTTCTCGGCGTGCAGCGTGACGGTGGAGTCCGCCGGCAGGTGGTCGGGGATGAGCGTGGGCAGGCCGATGCCGAGGTTCACGTACTCGCCGTCGCGCAGTTCGAGCGCGGCGCGGGCGGCCATCTCGTCGCGGGTCCAGGGCATGTCAGCTCGCCTCCTGGCGGGCGCGGGTGGTGCGCTTCTCGATGTCCTTGCGGGCGGCCTGCTCCGGCGTGAGCGCGACGACGTTCTGCACGAACACGCCGGGCAGGTGCACGTGGTCCGGGGCGATCTCGCCGGTCTCGACCACGCGTTCGGCCTCGACGACGGTGAACCGGCCCGCCATCGCGGCGGCCGGGTTGAAGTTGCGGGCGGCGGCGTGGAAGACGCAGTTGCCCGCGCGGTCGGCGACGGCGGCGCGGATGAGCGCCACGTCGGTGACGATCGACTCCTCCAGCACCATCTCCCTGCCGTGGAACGTGCGCACTTCCTTGGGAGGTGAGGAGAGCGCGACCGTGCCGTCGGAGTGGTAGCGCCACGGCAGGCCGCCCTCGGCCACCATCGTGCCGACGCCGGTGGGCGTGTAGAAGGCGCCGACACCGGAACCGCCGGCCCGCAGCCGTTCCGCGAGCGTCCCCTGGGGAGTGAGCTCGACGGTCAGCTCGCCGGCGAGGTACTGGCGGGCGAACTCCTTGTTCTCCCCGACGTAGGAGGCGATCACCCGGCTGATGCGGCGGTGTTCGAGCAGCAGGCCCAGACCGGCGCCGTCGACACCGCAGTTGTTGGACACGATCGTGAGGTCGTCCGCGCCCTGCGCCAGCAACGCCTCGATCAGGAACCACGGGATGCCCGCGAGCCCGAACCCGCCGACCGCGACGCTCGCACCGGACCGGATGCCGGCCACCGCCTCGGCCGGGCCGCCGACCACCTTGTCGAGTCCCATCACCGCACCGCCTCGAAGACCGCCGCGAGTCCCTGTCCGCCGCCGATGCACATCGTCTCCAGGCCGTACCGGCTGCCGCGGCGGCGCATCTCGTGCGCCAGCGTCGCGAGGATGCGCGCCCCGGTCGCGCCGACCGGGTGGCCGAGCGAGATGCCGGAACCGTTGGGGTTGAGCCGTTCGTCGGCCGGGTCGAGCTTCCACTCGCGCAGCACCGCGAGGACCTGGGCGGCGAACGCCTCGTTGAGCTCGACCACGTCGACGTCGTCGAGGGTGAGCCCGGCGCGGTCGAGCGCGGCGGCCGTGGCGGGCACCGGCCCGATGCCCATCACCTCCGGCCCGACACCGGCCACGGCCCACGACTTCAGGGCCAGGAACGGCCGCAGCCCGCGCTTCTCGGCCTCGGCGCGGGTGGTGACCACGCAGAGCGCGGCGCCGTCGTTCTGGCCGCTGGCGTTGCCCGCGGTCACCGTGGACTCGGGGTCGAGCTTGAACCGCACCGGCCGGAGCGTGGCCAGGTCGTCGAGCGTGGTGTCCGGGCGCGGGTGCTCGTCGCGGTCGACGACGACGTCCGGCTTGCCCCGGCGGCCGGGAACGGTCACCGGCACCAGTTCGTCGGCGAACCGGCCCGCCTCGTCCGCGGCGCCCCACCGCTGCTGCGACCGCACCGCGAGCTCGTCCTGCTCGGTGCGGGAGATGCCGTACTCGCGGCGGAGGTTCTCGGCCGTCTCGATCATGCCGCCGGGCACCGGGTGGAACCGGCCACCCGCCGTCTCGCGCGCCCGGTCGAGGCGGTCGGCGAGCTGCACGCCACCGCTGCGGACACCGGTCCGCAGACCCAGCGCGTAGTGCTCGACCTGCGACATCGACTCCACGCCACCGGCCACGACGACCTTCGCGGCACCGGTCGCGACCTGGCCCGCCGCGTACAGCACGGCCTGCAGCCCTGAGCCGCAGCGCCGGTCGACCTGCAGGCCCGGGACGCCCGTGCCGAGGCCCGCGTCGAGCGCGGCGATCCGGCCGATCGCGGGGGACTCGCCGTTGGGGTAGCCCTGTCCGAGCACGACGTCGTCGACGTCCCCCTCGCGCAGGCCCGTGCGGCGCACCAGTTCGGTGAGGACGGCGGTGGCGAGGCCGGTGGCGCTCACCGCGGCCAGGGCTCCGCCGAACCGGCCGACCGGGGTCCGGAGGGGTTCGCAGATCACGACGTCGGTCATGCCATCGACGCTAGGCCTGTCCGGCCATATCCGGAAATACGCGTTTCGCCCGGACTGAGACTCTGCGAATATCAGTCGGGTGGAACTCCGTCACCTGCGGTACTTCGTCGCGGTCGCCGAGGAACGGCACTTCGGCCGTGCCGCCGCACGCCTGCACATGGCGCAACCGCCGCTGTCCCAGCAGATCCAGCAGCTGGAGGCCGAGCTCGGGGTGACGCTGCTGCACCGCACGACCCGCAAGGTCGAGCTCACCGACGCGGGCGCGGTCTACCTCGACCGCGCGCGGACCGTGCTCGCCGCGGTCGACGACGCGGCGGTGGAGGCCCGGCGGGTGGCGGAGGGACTCCAGGGCCGCCTGGTCGTGGGCTGCGTCGGGTCCGCCACCTACAGCCTGCTGCCCGCGTTCGCCCGCGCCCTGCGGGAGGAGCTGCCGGCCGTCGACTTCGTGTTCCGCGGCGAGATGCTCGCACCGGACCAGCTGGAGTCGCTGCTCGCCCGTCGCATCGACCTCGCCCTGCTGCGCCCGCCGGTCGACCACCCGGCGGTGCGGGTGCGGACGGTGCGCCGCGACCGGTTCATCGTGGCGCTGCCGGAGGACCACCGGCTCGCGCGGCGCGCCCGGTTGCGGGTCGAGGACCTGCGCGACGAGGACCTGATCGTGCACGCCTCCCACGGCCGGTCGGTGATGCACGGGATCGTCGCGGACCTGTGCCGCTCGGCGGGGTTCGAGGCCCGCTTCCGGCACGAGGTCGCCGAGACGTCCACCCTGGTCACCTTCGTGGCCGCCGGGCTCGGCGTGGCCGTGGTGCCGGAACCGGTCGCGGAGCTCGGCGTGCCGGGCACGACCTACCGGCCGCTCGCGGGCAAGCGCGGGATCGACCTCGTCGCGGCGGTGCGCGCCGAGGACGACTCGCCCGTCCTGCGGAGGGCGCTCGGGCTGCTCGCCACCCACGTCAGCGGGTGAGAGGAGCCCGTCCGGGCAACGACTTCCTCGGCGCTGCCCGGACGGTTCAGGAGGTGGCTCCTACTGCCCTTGACCGACCTTCCTCACTCGACGACGGTCGTCTGGACGACCCGTTCGTTGTCGACCGGGTGGTTGTCCTCGTGGCCGGCGATGCGCACCCGCGCCTTGAGCGTCGCCTTGCCGAGGCGTGCGTCCTCCTTGGCGAAGGTGTACGTGAACGGCACGACGGCGGTGCTGCCCTTCGGCAGCGGCCGGGTCACGGTGCCGACGACGTCCCAGTAGCCGGTGGACTTGCGGCGCAACAGCTCCACGACGACGTCCTCGTCGTACCGGGTGGTGCCGAGCGACACCTCGACGGTCCCGGCGTCGCCGACCACGGCCTCCGCGGGTGCGCTGAGGCCCGTCACGGTGACGTCGTGCGTCTCGATCTTCAGCTTCCTGGTCGTGGTGCCGGACCTGCCGTCCGCGGTGTACCCGAAGATCGTGACGTCGTACTCGCCGTCGGCGGCGTAGGTGTGCAGGACCTGCGACACCCCTTCCGAGGCCCGGATCGGCGCGGACGTGCCGTCGCCGAAGTGGATCTCGCCGCCGCGCAGCCAGCGGCCGGCGGGGTCGTTCGGCTCGATGCCGAACCGGACCTCGTCGAAGACACCGGGCTGGTCGGGCAGCACGTACGTCGCGTCGGGCCTGATCGGCGGAGCGTCCTCGATCCGCACGGTGACGGGTGCCGCGGAGTAGATGCCGTCCGCGACCCGGAGGTAGTAGGTCTCACCGGGCGTGGCGGCGAAGACGAGCGGGCGGTGGCTGCTGTTGAGGCAGTCCACCTCGGTCAGCGCACTGCCGCGGAAGGCGCTGATGGTCGCGTTGGGGAGGTACTGGGTGACCCGAGCGGCGATGAACCCCGCGTGGTCGGCGGTGTAGCGGTACCACACCGACCGGGTGGTGGAGCTCTCGCAGCTCGGCCTCACCTCGCCGGCTTCGAGCGTGGCCGGACCGGTGTCACCCGTGACGTCGGTGCCGAACGGCACCTCCACGGCCGCCGCGAAGTCGTCGTTGGCGGCCCTGGGCACGAGCTTCAGCCGGAAGCCGACCGGCCCGGCGAACTCCCTGTCCTGCAACAGGAAGTGGTACGTGGTGCCCGCGGTGACCGCGAACGTGTCCGACCCGCCGCCGTGCGGGTACTTGCAGGCACCCGGCGTCCAGGTCAGCGCGCCGCGGGTGCCGGTGTAGGCGGAGAGGGTGGGGTTCTCGCCGTCCGGGCGGTCGGTCGTCATCCTGACGAAACCGTCAGCCGGTGCTGTGTAGCGGTACCAGACGCTGCTCGTGCCCCAGTCGCAGGTCGTCGGGTCGTCGTCCGCCGCCGCGCCGTCCCGCGTGTCCACCGTGGAGGTGAACGGCAACGAGGAGATCGTCGTGGCGTCGGCGAAGTCGTCGTTGGACGGTGGTGCCGCGTGAGCGGTGCCGTGTAACAGTGCCGCGGTCAGAGCGACCGCGGCACCGATCATCAGTGCGCGCAAGAGAATCCCCAGTGTCCGTGGGCCGCTGCGACGCGGCCCCTCGTCATCTGAAGACGCGCGCCGGCGTGCCGGGGATGGCTCGTTCGCGAAATTGGATCTTCCGCCGCAGCGGGTGTGCCGCCGTTGGGGGGTTCCGGGGCGTCAGGTGTCGGTCTTCTCCGCCGTCACCGTGCCAAGGTGCTCCCGCATCCGTTCGGCCGCCTCGGCCCGCCGGTCCGCCAGCAGCAGGTCCGCGATCTCCACGTGCTCCCGGCACCGCACCACGCCGCTCGACCGCGGCAGCGAGCGGCGGTACTCGACCAGGCGCCGCAGGTGGTCGACGCGGCGCAGCGCCTCGATGAAGAACTCGTTGCGGCTGCACTCGGTGATCGTCTCGTGGAAGACGTGGTTGATGTTGAACAGCGCGACGTTGTCCAACTCGTGGATCGCGCCGTCGGCCAGGCGTTGCTGCTGCTCGCGCACGTGCTCGACCGCCGCCCGGTCCAGCACGAACGTCGGTTCGAGGATCGCAGCCGGCTCGATCGTGAGCCGAAAGCGGTAGCTGTCGGCGTAGGACTGCGGGGAGGTGAGGGTGGGCCGGAACTCCCAGCCGTAGCCGGGAAGTCGTTCGATCCAGCCCTCGGACGACGCGCGGCGCAGGACGCGGTTCAGCTGCGCGGGCGTGAGGGAGTAACGGCGGGCCAAGGCGCTCTCGGTGATCCGGTCGGGCAGGTCGCCGTCCAGGCGGTCGCCGGCGATCGCCAGGTAGACGGTCTCGTCGACGCCCTCCTCCGTCTCGGTGACGAGGTCGGGATCCGTGTCGACGACGGTGTAGCCGCCGCGTTCGGCTTCGGCGACCGCACCCGAGTCGGCGAGCAGGCGCAGGGCGTTGCGCACCGGGGACCGGGACACGCGCAGGTGCTCGGCCAGGGTGCGCTCCGCCAACCGAGTGCCCACGCTGACCTGCTCGGACCTGATGTAGTCGACGATGCGCGCGGCGACCTGACGGGTGAGCTGGGTCGGCGGCATGCGTCCATCCTCACGGGAAGTGCGTACGCGGCAGTCTACGGCGGCGGGAAGCCCGCGCACCGGTGTGAGGGGACACGGTGATCTGCCTGGTGCTGCTGCCGCACTGACCTGGGCGATGTTGCGTTCCGCGCCCCGCGGACGACCTTGGGACGTGATGCCCGAGAGGAAGACCAGCGTCGAGGAGGCCCCGCCGGCGGTCGGTGAGGTGGAGGCGATCGCCGCCCACGCCGACCCCGTCGTCCGCAACCTGCGGATCACCCACTGCTACCACCGGCTGTCGCGGGCGCTGGCCGCCCGCACCGGCGGATCCGCGAACTGGTGCACGTTCGCGGTGTGGGCGTCCAAGCAGGTCGGGCAGACGATCCGCCAGGAGGACCTCGCCCGCACGGTGGAGCACCGGCTGCGGTCCTCGCCGGAGGTGACCGCGGCGGCCGAGCTGGTCGTGCGCGGGATCCGGCTGGCCGTTCCCCGCGAGGTCCTGGACCACGCCCACACCACTGTCCGGCAGGCGGTGGTGGCGGCGGCGCGGCTCGACGACGTCAGCGCCGCGGCGGCGCGCGGCAACCTGAAGGTCTTCGAGGAGGTCGCCCGCGAGTTCGCGCGTTTCCTGGCGCTCGCGCCCGGCGACGAGGAGCGGTTCGAGGAGTTCCGCGACGCGCTGCGGCCGGGTGAGCCGCCGGACGGGCAGCGCTACCTGCGGCAGGCCTTCACCCGCTACCACCGGGCGATGACGACGCCCGGCGAGAAGCGGCGCGCCGAGCTGCTGCTCCTGGCGAACGTCGAGGTGGGACTGCACGAGCAGACGCGGTTGCAGCCGGAGATCGCCGCCGCGATGGAGGCACCGGTGGTGGACCCGCGCGAGCTCGAACGGCACCTGTTCGACCGGCTCCTGCCCGGCAACCGGGTCGTCCGGTGGCTGCGGGTGGCGCTGCTGACCGTGCTGGGCAGGCGGAAGGCCGTGCGTGCGGCGGCGGACGAGCTGGCGAGCCGGGCACGTGCGGTGGCGCGCGTCGCGGTGACCCGGCACCTGATGACGCTGGCGCTGCCGGGCGGTGAGCTGCTCGACCTGAGCAGCGACCTGCGGGCGACCTTCCCGCCGGCGCTCGCCGAGCTGTCCGACCCGGACCTGCTGGCGTTGCTGGCGGTCGTCGACCCGACACCGGACAGCCTGGCCGGCACCGCCGCGCGGGACTGGGCCGACCTGCCCGACCGCATGCACTACATCGCGGACATGTTCCGGTGCCACGCACTGCGCGAGGACCTGCTCGGTCCGCCGTTCACGGCCGAGCAGGTCCTCGCGTTCGAAGCCGGGCGCAGGCCGGGCGGGGTGCTCTGACGGGTGCGGGAGGGCCTCCGCCGAGGCCCTCCCGCGTCAGGTCACGCCACCTGGCAGGAGATGCTGGGCCAGTTCCAGTTGCCGCCGTGCTGGATCGTGAACCCGAACGTGTTGCCGTTGCCGTTGGGGCGTGCGGTCATCACGTTCTGCGAGCTCCACGTCGCGGTGGTGTTCCACGTCGCGATGATCCGCTGGGGCGAGCTGACGGTCACGGTGACGATCCAGTTGTCCGAGCCGGACACCGTCACGTTGCCGTTGAAGCGGTCGTTCCACTTCTCGCCCTCGGAGTACGTCGCCGTGCAGCCCCCGCCGCCGGGGTTGGACGTGGTCGTCGTGGTCGTCGTCGAGCTCGGCGGGGTGGTGGTCGACCCGCTGTTCAGGACGTTGAGGACGGAGTTGTAAGCGGCCTTCTTGTTGCCGCTGCCGTCGAACAGCAGCGGGGTGCCGGAGGCGCGCCACGAGTCGCTGTCGCGGATGCCCCACACGGTGATGCCGGTGCAGCGCGCGACCGACAGGCAGGCCTGCGTGACGCCCTGGTACTGCTGCGCCTGCGAGCTGCCGGAACCCTCGATGTCGAGCTCGGTGATCTGCACGTCCACGCCCAGTGCGGCGAAGTTCTGCAGAGTCGTGTGGTAGTTCGACGGCACCGGATTGCCGCTGTTGAAGTGCGCCTGGAAACCGACGCAGTCGATCGGGACGCCCCGGGACTTGAAGTCCTGCACCATGCGGTACACGCCCTGGGTCTTGGCCGCGGACCAGTTGTCGGTGTTGTAGTCGTTGTAGCAGAGCTTCGCGCCGGGGTCGGCCGCCCGCGCCGCGCGGAACGCGGCCTCGATCCAGTCGTTGCCGGTGCGCTGCAGGTTCGAGTCGCGACGCCCGCCGCTGCCGCCGTCGGCGTACGCCTCGTTGACGACGTCCCAGGCGTAGATCTTGCCCTTGTAGTACGTCGCGACCTGCGTGACGTGGTTCAGCATCGCGTTGCGCAGAGCGGTACCGGACACGTTCTGCATCCAGCCGGGCTGCTGCGAGTGCCACGCGAGAGCGTGGCCGCGGACCCGCTTGCCCTGGTTGCGGGCCTGGTTCAGGATGCGGTCGCCGTTGCCGAAGCTGAACTGGTTCTGGTTCGGCTCGGTCGCGTCCATCTTCATCTCGTTCTCGGCCGTGACCATGTCGAACTCCCTGTTCAGGATTCCGACGTAGGTCGAGTCACCGAGCTTGTTCGCCGCGACCGCGGTGCCGAAGTACCGGCCGCTCTGCTGGGCCGCCGCGGCGAGCGTGGAGGCCGCGCCACTGGCGGGCGTCGCTCCGAGGACCGCCGCTCCCGCAGTGGCCGCGACCAGCGAGGAAAC
>NZ_DASVFL010000077.1:0-51182 GCF_036380075.1 Lentzea sp.
CCGCTGATGTTCTAGGAGACCGTCACCTGTCCGTCCGCGACGGTCAGGTGACGGTTCACCCGCACGGCCTCCAGCATCCGCCGGTCGTGCGTGACCAGCAGCAACGTGCCGGTGTAGCTCTCCAGTGCCTGCTCCAGCTGCTCGATCGCGGGCAGGTCGAGGTGGTTCGTCGGCTCGTCCAGCACCAGCAGGTTCACCCCGCGGCCCTGCAGCAGCGCCAGCGCCGCCCGCGTCCGCTCACCCGGTGACAGCGACGCGGCCGGGCGCGTCACGTGCGCCGCCTTCAGCCCGAACTTCGCGAGCAGCGTCCGCACGTCGGCCGGCGTCATGTCCGGCACCGCCTCCTGGAACGCGTCCACGAGCGGCAGGTCGCCCAGGAACAGGCCGCGCGCCTGGTCCACCTCGCCGACCACCACGCCGGAACCCAGCGTCGCGTAGCCGGAGGACGGCTCGACGCGTCCCAGCAACGCGGCCAGCAGCGTCGACTTGCCCGCGCCGTTCGCGCCGGTGATCGCGACCCGGTCCGCCCAGTCGACCTGGAGGTCCACCGGGCCCAGCCGGAACGAGCCGCGCTCCACGACCGCCGCCCGCAGCGAGGCCACGACCGCGCCGGACCGGGGTGCGGACGCGATCTCCATCCGCAGCTCCCACTCCTTGCGGGGCTCCTCCACGACGTCCAGCCGTTCGATCATGCGGTCGGTCTGCCGGGCCTTCGAGGCCTGCTTCTCGGTGGCGTCGGCGCGGAACTTGCGGGCGTTCTTGTCGTTGTCGCCCGCCTTGCGCCGGGCGTTCTTCACGCCCTTCTCCATCCACGCCCGCTGCATGCGCGCACGGGCCTCCAGCGACGCCTTCGTGTCCGCGTACTCGTCGTAGTCGTCACGGGCGTGCTGCCGGGCCCGCGCACGTTCTTCGAGGTACGACTCGTAGCCGCCGCCGTAGAGGTGCACGGCGTTCTGGTGCAGGTCGAGCTCCAGCACGCTCGTCACCGTGCGGGCCAGGAACTCGCGGTCGTGCGACACCAGCACGGTGGCGGCGCGCAGGCCCGTGACGAACTTCTCCAGCCGCTCCAGGCCGTCGAGGTCCAGGTCGTTGGTCGGCTCGTCGAGCAGGAACACGTCGTAGCGGCTCAGCAGCAACGACGCCATGCCCGCCCGCGCTGCCTGGCCGCCGGACAGCGACGTCATCAGCGCGTCCAGGCCCACGGACAGCCCGATGTCGGCGACGACCTCCAGCGACCGCTCCTCCAGGTCCGCGCCGCCCAGGGCGAGCCACCGGTCCAGCGCGTCGGAGTAGCCCTCGTCGTCGCCGGCGGTCAGGGCCTCGGTGGCGGCGTCCAGCGACGCCTGCGCCGCCGCGACACCGGTGCGGCGGGCCAGGAAGTCGCGCACGGTCTCGCCCTCACGGCGTTCGGGTTCCTGCGGCAGGTGCCCGACGTTGGCCGAGGGCGGGTTGAGCTGGACGCGGCCCGACTCGGCGGGGATGAGCCCGGCCAGGGTCCTGAGCAACGTCGACTTGCCCGCGCCGTTGACGCCGACGAGCCCGATGACGTCGCCGGGGGCGACCACGAGGTCCAGGCCGGAGAACAGGACGCGGTCGCCGTGACCGGCGGCGAGGTCCTTGGCGACGAGCGTGGTCATGAAGACTCCCGTAAACGTGAAGAAAGGCCCCCGCGGATGCGGAGGCCTTTCGACAAAGGGTGAGTGACGGGACTTGAACCCGCGACACCTGGGATCACAACCCAGTGCTCTACCGGCTGAGCTACACCCACCATTGCCGGTCGTTGACCGGCGGGGAAAGCATAGCAACGGCAGCTACCGATAAAGAAATCAGGGGGTCACTGGATGTTCTTCAGCAGGTCAGCGGCCACGGCCTGGGCCTGTTCGGACGTCGGGCCCGGCTGCGGCACGAAGGCCGTCCGCCGGTAGTACGCGAGCTCCCGGATCGACTCGACGATGTCGGCGAGCGCCCGGTGCGCGAGGCCCTTGCCCGGCTGCGCGTAGTAGATGCGCGGGTACCAGCGCCGGCACAGCTCCTTGATCGACGACACGTCGACCATGCGGTAGTGCAGGTGGGCGTCCAGCGCCGGCATGTCGCGGGCGATGAAACCGCGGTCGGTGGCGATGGAGTTGCCGGCCAGGGGAGCGGTCCGGGGGTCCGGCACCCACTCCTTGATGTAGGCCAGCACGGCGGCCTCGGCCTCCTCCAGCGTCACCGCGGAGGCGCGCACCTCCTCGGTCAGGCCCGACTTGGCGTGCATCTGCACGACGACTTCCGGCATCGAGGCGAGCTGTTCGTCGGTCGCGTGGATCACGATGTCCACGCCGTCGCCGAGCACGTTCAGCTCGGCGTCCGTGACCAGTGCCGCGATCTCGATCAGAGCGTCCTTGCCCAGGTCGAGTCCGGTCATCTCGCAGTCGATCCACACCAGACGATCCATCACCCCCGGAACATTACTGCGCGGGGCGTCAACTTCGAGTGGCGGCGTGCGGCAACATGGTTACGCTCCCCGTGCATGACGGCTCAGGGTGAGATCGCGGCTGGTTACGCGTCTGGGAGCGCGGCCATCGAGCTCGGCTCGGTGCTGGTCGGCGGGACCGTGGAACCGGCCGCGCGCGTCCGCATCCCGTTGTCCATGGTCAACCGCCACGGCCTGGTCGCCGGCGCGACGGGAACGGGCAAGACGAAGACCCTCCAGCTGCTCGCCGAACAGCTGTCGGACAACGGCGTCCCGGTGCTCATGGCCGACGTGAAGGGCGACCTGTCCGGTCTGTCGCGGCAGGGTGAGGCGAGCGACCGCACGACCGCCCGTGCCGCCGACACCGGTGACGACTGGCAGGCCACGGCGTTCCCCGTGCAGTTCCTGTCCATCGGCACCGGCGGTCTCGGCGTGCCGCTGCGGGCGACGATCACGAGCTTCGGCCCGATCCTGCTGTCGAAGGTGCTGGGCCTCAACGACACGCAGGAGTCGACGCTCGGCCTGATCTTCCACTGGGCCGACAGCCGCGGTCTGCCGCTGCTCGACACCAAGGACCTGCGCAGCGTCATCCAGCACCTCACCGGTGACGAGGGCAAGGCCGACCTCAAGGGCATCGGCGGTGTCTCCAGTGCGACGGCAGGCGTGATCCTGCGGGCGCTCGTGAACCTGGAGGCGCAGGGCGGCGACCGGTTCTTCGGCGAACCGGAGCTCGACCCGGCCGACCTGATGCGCGAACGCGACGGCAAGGGCGTCGTGAGCCTGCTCGAGCTCGCCGAGCTGCAGGGCAACCCGGCGCTGTTCTCCACGTTCCTGATGTGGCTGCTGGCGGAGCTGTTCGAGACGCTGCCCGAGGAGGGCGACGTCGAGAAGCCCAAGCTCGTCTTCTTCCTCGACGAGGCGCACCTGCTGTTCGCCGACGCCTCCAAGGCGTTCCTCGACCGGATCACCCAGACCGTGAAGCTCATCCGGTCCAAGGGCATCGGCGTCTTCTTCTGCACGCAGCTGCCGACCGACATCCCGAACGACGTGCTGTCGCAGCTCGGCGCCCGCGTCCAGCACGCCCTGCGCGCGTTCACGCCGGACGACCAGAAGGCGTTGGCGCGCACGGTGAAGACGTATCCGACGACGCCGCACTACGACCTGGAGAAGGCGCTCACGTCGCTCGGGATCGGCGAGGCGATCATCACCGTGCTCAGCGAGAAGGGCGCGCCGACGCCGGTCGCGTGGACCCGGCTGCGGGCACCGCGCTCGTTGATGGACACCATCGGCGACGACGCGATCAAGCAGGCGGCGCAGGCCTCGGACCTCCACGGCAAGTACGCGGAGACCGTCGACCGCGAGTCGGCCTACGAGCAGCTGATGGCCAAAGTCGCGCCATCTCGACAGGAGCAGGAGCAAGCCCCGGAAGCTCCTCCCGCGCAGCGGCACGAGAAGGAGGAACCGGGGCTCGTCGAGAAGGTGCTCGGCAACAGCGCCGTCAAGTCGTTCCTGCGGTCAGCCGGCAGCGCCCTGGCGCGCGAGATCACGCGGGGCGTCTTCGGCACCTCGCGCAAGCGACGCTGAGAGCACGGCCGCGCCGATGCAGAGGGCGCCCGCGACGTACCAGGCCAGGTCGTAGCTGCCCAGGTGGTCGCGGGTGAGCCCGGCGGCGGACGCGGCCAGCGCGGCACCGAGCTGGTGCGACGCGAACACCCAGCCGAACACGACCGGCCCGGACATGCCGAAGTGCTGGCGGCACAACGCCACGGTCGGCGGCACGGTCGCGACCCAGTCCAGGCCGTAGAAGATGATGAACACCAGCATCGACGGGTGCGCCGACTCGCCGAACAGCTGCGGCAGCAGCATCAGCGAAAGCCCGCGCAGCGCGTAGTAGGCCGCGAGCAGCAGCCGCGAGTCGACCTTGTCGGTCAGCCAGCCGGACGCGATCGTGCCCACGATGTCGAACACGCCGACCAGTGCGAGCAGCCCGGCGGCGGTCGTCGTCGGCATGCCGTGGTCGTGCGCCGCGGGGATGAAGTGCGTGCCCACCAGACCGTTCGTGGACGCACCGCAGATCGCGAAACCACCGGCCAGCAACCAGAACGGCCGGGTGCGGGCGGCCGACTTCAAGGCGCCGAGAGCGCGCCGGGCCGCACCGCCGGACGGCGGCGGGGGAGTGTCCTCGGTGGCGCCCAGCGGCAGCAGGCCCACGTCCCGCGGGTACTCGCGCAGGAAGAACGCGGCCAGCGGCACCACGGCCAGCGCGGCGATGCAGATGACCAGCGACGCCGGCCGCCAGCCGTAGCTCTCGGACAGCCACGCCACCGTCGGCAGGAACACCAGCTGCCCGGCCGCGCCACCGGCCGTCAGCACGCCCGTGACCAGGCCGCGGTGCCGCACGAACCACCGTCCGGTGATCGTCGCGACGAACGCCAGCGCCATCGACCCGGTGCCGGTCCCGACGACGACACCCCAGAGCAGCACCAGCTGCCACGACGAGGTCATGAACACGGTCAACCCGCTGCCGAGCGCGACCATGGTCAGCGCGAAGGTCACCACGACCCGCACACCGAACCGGTCCATCAGCGCGGCCGCGAACGGCGCGGTCAGCCCGTACAGCAACAGGTTGATCGAGATGGCGAGCGAGATCGTGCCGGTGGTCCAGCCGAACTCCGCCCGCAACGGCTCGATCAACGCGCTCGGCGCCGCGCGGAACGACGCGGCGCCGACCAGGGCGATGAAGGACACGCCCGCGACAACCCAGGCCCAATGCAGTCTCACGCCGACAAGGTTCGGCGATGACCGACCCGGCAACCAGTGGCCGAAAAGCCAACATGTGAAAGAATCGGGCCATGACCCATCGGATCGCCGTGCTGGCGCTGGAGACGTCGATCGCGTTCGACCTCGGCACCGCCACGCACATCTTCGGGCAGCTGCCGGAGGACTACGAGCTGCTGGTGTGCTCGCCGGGCGGCGCCAAGGTCGCCACGAGCGGCGGGTTCTCGATCGCGCCGGACCACGACCTGGACGTGATCCGCGACGCCGACACCGTGCTCGTGCCGGGCACCCGCTACCCGCTCGCCCGGCGGGAGGGCCGGCTCGAACCGGCCGTGCTCGACGCGCTGACCACGACGAAGGCCCGGCGGATCATGTCGATCTGCACCGGCGCGTTCGTGCTGGGCGCCGCCGGCCTCCTCGACGGCAGGCCCGCCACCACGCACTGGAGCGCCACCGAGGCGTTCGGCCGGCTGTTCCCCGAGGTGAGGCTGAGCCCGGACGTGCTGTTCGTCGACGACGGCGACGTGCTGACCTCCGCCGGTGTCGCGGCCGGCATCGACCTGTGCCTGCACGTGATCAGGTCCGACCACGGCAGCGACGTCGCGAACCGGGTCGCCCGCTACTGCGTCGTCCCGGCGTGGCGGCAGGGCGGCCAGTCGCAGTTCGTCGACCGCCCGGTGCCGAGCTACCCGGACACCTCCACCGCGCTCGCCCGCGAATGGGCCTTGGAGCGGCTCCAAGAACCGCTCGACCTCGCCGCCATGGCCGGGCAGGTGCGGATGAGCGTGCGCACGTTCACCCGCCGGTTCCGCGCGGAGACCGGCATGTCGCCGGGCCAGTGGCTGACCCAGCAGCGCGTCGAGCGGGCCCGGCACCTGCTGGAGTCCACCGACCTGCCGATCGACCAGGTCGCGAACCACTCCGGGTTCGGCACGGGGGCGGCGTTGCGGCAGCAGCTGGCGGCGACGATCGGGGTGTCCCCGACCGCCTACCGCCAGACGTTCCGCACCGCTTAGTCCACAGTGGAGTCGTCGACCAGGAACGGGCGCAGCAGGTCCGGTACGGCCGCGTCCGCCAGCGCCAGGCCGTCGGACTCGCCGACGTCCGTGACGTGGTAGACGCCCGCGCCCGCCGCCGTGGTGGCGCCGATCGTCATCAACCCGCTGCGGCGCTGGAAGAACGAGCGCCGGATGCGCCAGCCGATGATGCCGGTGCGCTGCAACGCGACCGTGCTGCGCACCAGGGAGTTGTTGCGCGTCACCAGGTAGCGGTCGTCGAGCGCGTTGCCGAGCGACCGGTAGTGGTCCCAGCCGACCAGCGCGGCGAACGGGAGGACCGCCACCGGGATCGGCCACGCCCACGACGGCGCCCAGACCGCGAGGCCCACGGCGATCACGACCCACGGCACGACGTGCCGGAACAGGCTGCGGCGCAGGGCGGCGAACGGGTGCTTGCGCAGCGTGCGCGTGGTCGGGTCGTCATCGACCTTCAGCACGTCACGCGAAACCTGGTGCGCCACCGCGAGAGGGGCGGGCGGCAGCAGCAGGTTGCTCTCGCCCTTCGAACCCAGACCCGTCGTCACCGCAACGGCTTTCGCGCCCTTGCCCGCCCGCACCAGCAGCGGTTCCTGGATGTCGACGCCGCGCAGGCGCTGCTCCTCCACGGACACCGACCGGGTGGTGAGCAGGCCGCGCTGCACCCGCAGCGTCCCGTCCGGCTCGCGGGTGAGCCGGTAGTTCCAGAACTGCAGGACGTAGAGCGGCACGGAGAGGACCAGCCCGGCCACGACGAGGCCGACCACGAACGTGCCGATCACCCCCGCGTTCGGGCGCTCGAAGAGCCACTCGAACAGGTCCTGCACCGGGTGCAGGCCCACGTCGTCGGCGTAGTTGGACAGGACGCCGAACAGCGCGCCGATCGCGACCAGCCCGGACAACGACAGCGGCGCGTACTTCAGCCATTTGAGGTCGAGCCGGGAGATGGTCTCGGACTCGGGCAGCGGCACCGGTTCCGCGTCCGGGGCGTCGGAGGTCGTCGCGGCCGGCCTGGGCGCGACCCCCTTCTGCAGCAACAGGACCCGCAGCCGTTCGGCCTCCTGCTGCGTCACGGCGTCGAGCGTCAGGCCGTCCGTGCCGGGGGTGTCCTGCTGCCCGGTGCCGATCCGCACCGCGGACAGGCCGAAGATCCGGTGACCCGGCTTCGAGGTGAGGTCGACCGTCCTGATGCGATCGCGCGGCACCGCGAGCTGCTTGCGCGTCAGCAACCCCGTGTGCAGCTCGACCTGGTCGTCGGTGATGCGGTACTTCGTGGTGCGCCAGTGGAAGTAGCTGAACGCGAGGATGGCGGCGACCGTGACCCCGCTGGCGATGAGCCGCCACCGCTCGCCGTTGCCGGTGAACAGCAGCACGAGGATCGGCACCAGCATCGCGATGCCCTCGTTGAGCGGCCGCACGACCAGCATGCGCACGTGCAGGCGGTGCCACCGCTCCAGCGGCTCGGTGAGCTCCGGCGCGGCGGGCAGCCCGGCGGGAACTCCGGCGGGGGTGCTCACGTGGCGTCACCCGGCGTGGCCTGCGTGGTGTTGGTCAGCTCGACCACGAGCTGCCGCGCGACCTCGTGGTCCAGGCCCTCGATCTCGACCGGGCCCGCCGCCGACGCCGTCGTCACCGTGACCGTGGACAGCCCGAGGATCTGCTGGAACGGCCCGCGTTTCGTGTCGATCGTCTGGATCCGCGAGACCGGTGCGACTCGCCACTCCTGGTTCAGCCAGCCGGAGAGGGTGTAGACGGCGTCCGGCGTGGTCTCCCAGCGGTGCACGCGGTAGCGCCAGCTCGGCTCGACCGCGGTGTGCACGAGACCGACGACGCCGGTGGCGACCAGGAGAGCCAGCTCCCACGTCGGCGGGTTGCCCACCACCAGGAACACGACCAGCTGGGGCACGAACAGCACGAGCCAGAACACGGCGGCCTGCATCGTCCACAGCACGACGGACTTGGGGCTCACCTGGTGCCGAGGCGTGCGCAGTTGCAGAGTCACCCCACAAGGGTGCACCACCCTCGGCGGGCGGTGTGGTCAGGTGTGTCAATTGGTGTGCCGCCGGCCGGGGCGGTCCCGCGTGCGAGGGAGGCGGGACCGACCCGGTCAGGAGCGGGCCGTCAGGGCTGGACGACGTACGGCGGGGTGAAGCCGGCGTCGGGTTCACCCGCCGAGGCCGTGCCGCCGAGCGCCATCAGCGCTCCCAGGCTGAGGACGACGGCGGCGATGGTGCGGGCGATCATGTTCAACTTCATCGAGGTGCTCCGTTCCGGTTGGTGGCGGCCGTGGATGAGGGCGGGAAGTCGTGGACGAGGTCCGGTGCGCGCCCGCGCGGCGCTCTGTCGCGAAAGGACCCCGCGGTCCCGGTGTCTCGACGGGCTACGTGTCCCGCCTCGCGGTGCCGGCGGGGCGGTGGGACCACGGGGGCCTGCTCCTGGCGGCGGTGGAGCTGCGCACGTCGTGGTCTCCCGGTCCGGCGGTGGACGCCCTCGAGTAGATCTTGCGCGCATCCTCGTCGTGGCGCCTCGCCCGGACGGCCGAATCCGTTCGTGCGGCGGCCGGGTCCGGCGGCGATGCAGCGGTGCCGGAGCACGTCGGTCCCGGGGGCGTCGATCCGCTGCTGTGGCGGGACGTGGCACGGGTCGCGCCGCGCGAGCACTGAGCGTGCCGGCGCCGGCAGCGGGCGACGTTGCCCCGTCATGACCGTCCCTAGCTCGTCGACCGGACACGTTGTGAACGGAGCATGACACAGAGGGGTCATCTGCGACATCACCCAATTCACCTCGGTGTCACGGGGTGGAACACCTGATAACAGGTGGTACCCGGTCCAGGGCAAGCGGCCGTTCGGGCGACTAGGTCTGTTCTCGGAGCTCGCGCTTGACGACCTTCCCGGCGGCGTTGCGGGGCAGCTCGTCGAGGAAGAAGACGTCGCGGGGGACGGAGAACCGCGCGAGGTTGGCCCGCACGTGGTCGCGCACGCGGTCGGCCGTCAGCGAGTCCGCGCCCACGACGTGGGCGACGAGCCGCTGGCCGAACTCCTCGTCCGGCACGCCCGTCACCGCGACCTCCGTGACGCCGTCCAGAGTGGAGAGCAGGTCCTCGACCTCGCGCGGGTAGACGTTCTCGCCGCCGGACACGATCATCTCGTCGTCGCGGCCCGCCACGAACAGCAGGCCGTTCTTGACGTAGCCGAGGTCACCGGTGGACATCAGGCCGTTCAACGACTCCTTGCTCGTGCCGTTGGTGTAGCCGTCGAACAGCATCTCGTTGCCGACGAAGATCCGCCCGGTCTCGCCGGGTGCCACCGGTTTCCCGTGGTCGTCCACAATGGCCAGTCGCGTGCCGAGCGGGGGTTTGCCCGCGGTGCCGGGCTCGGCCAGCATCTCCTCCGGCGTGGCGATGCTCGCCCAGCTGACCTCCGTCGAGCCGTAGAGGTTGTAGAGAACCGGGCCGAACTCCTCCAGCGTGCGGGTCGCGACCTTCGGCGGCAGCGCGGACCCGCTGGAGGCGATGACCCGCAGCTTCGGCCGGTGCGGCGTCTCCAGCATGCGTTGCAGCATCACGGGAACGACGAACATCGCGTCGCACCGCTCGGCGTCCCGCAGCGCCTGCGCGGGGTCGAACTTCTTGCGCAGCACCAGGGTGGCGCCGAGGACGAGGCCGAGCTGGAACGCGGCGAGCCCCCACGCGTGGAAGAGCGGCGAGGTGATGGAGACGACGTCGCCGTGCCGGAGGGGGATCCGCGAGAGCAGCGCGGCGGCGGGGGCGAGGCTCGCGGGTTCCGGCCGGCGTGCGCCCTTCGGGGTGCCGGTGGTGCCGGAGGTCAGGATGATCAGGCGGCCGCGCGGGGGACGGCGGGGCAGCTTCGCGCGCGGCCCGTTCAGCACGAGCGACTCCAGCTCGTCGCTGAAGTACACGGGAACGTCGGGCAGGACGCCGGTGAAGTCGCGGTCGGCGACGATCCGGTCGATCCGCTGGTCCCGCGCGACCTGGGCCAGCTGCCCCGCGCTCAGGCTCGTGTTGAGCAGGACGGCGTCGGCGCCGATCTTCGTGCACGCCGTCATCGTCTCGACGAACGCACGGCCGTTGCGGCACAGCAGCCCGACGCGTTCCCCGGCGCGGAAGGCGTGCGCGAGCCGGCTGGTGCGCTCGTCGACCTCCGCGTACGTGAGCACGCCGTCGTCGTCGATGATCGCCGCGCGGTCCGGGTGCCGTCCCGCGCCGGTCTGGTACCCCCACGCGAGGGTGATGTCCCACTGCACGTACCCGCGCACGGTGCCGGACAGCCCACGCGGGCCGATCGGCCGGATCACTCCGGCCTTGACCAGGGTCAGCAGCACGCGGGTCAGCATGGGACCCACTCTGCCATCTACCTACTCGCGAGTAGGTAGTGGTGTGGCGGCGGTCACACTTCAGTGTTCGACGCGCTCACCACCGCATCGCGCAGCGCCGCGCGCAGGCGGCCGACCTCCAGCGGCGTCAAGACGGCGGCTTCCCCCGGCGGCACGGTGACCACGATGTGCCCCTGGCTGACGAACACCGTCATGTCCCGTCGGCGCGAAGCGATGTCGCGGCAGCTCACCTGCCACTCCTCTTTGGCTCCCACGGGTTTCTTCCTCCAGCTGCTCGGCGCGCCGGTGCGGCTGTAGCGGCGCTCACTCCCATTAGACGTGATCGACGGGAGGTCATGACGACGAATTCGCCTTCTCCGTCGAGCGACCGCGCCGAGCTGCGGTTAGCGTCGCACCCAGGACGGCAGCAGGTCACCTGGAGGGGTGAAGATGGCGGAACCGCAACGCATCGTGATCGCCGGGGCGGGTCTCGCCGGCGCCTCCGCGGCCGCAGCGCTCCGCGACCGCGGCTACGACGGGCGGATCACCCTGTACGGCACGGAGCTGCACCGCCCGTACGAGCTTCCCGCGCTGTCCAAGGACCTGCTGCTGGGCAAGGCCGCCGAACCCGCGTGGGTGCACGAGCCGGGCTTCTACACCGACAACGAGATCGACCTGAAGCTCGGTGTCTCGGTGCTCGAACTGCGTCCTGGCGATCACACGGTCGTGGACTCCGACGGCGCGGTCCGCACCTACGACCGCCTCCTGCTCGCCACCGGCTCCCGTCCGCGCGTCCTGCCTGGCGCGCAAGGACATGTCCTGCGCACGGTCGACGACGCGCTGGCGTTGAGGTCCGCGCTGCGCGAGGGCAGCCACGTCGTGGTCATCGGTGCCGGCTGGATCGGCTGCGAGGCGGCCGCCGCGGCCCGCGCCCACGGCTGCCGCGTGACGGTCGTCGATCCGATGCCGCAACCGCTGATGCGCGTCCTGGGTGCGGAGATGGGCACGGTGTTCCGGCGTCTGCACGAGGAGCACGGCGTCGAGTTCAGGCTGGGGGCCGGCGTGCAGGGCTTCACCCCGTCCGGCGTCGTGCTGGCCGACGGCACCGAACTGCTGCCGGACGTCACCGTGCTGGCCGTGGGCGCGACCCCGCGCCTCGAACTGGCCGAGGCCGCCGGCCTGGACCTGGCTGACGGCGGCGTGGCGGTCGACGCGGCCCTGCGCACGTCCGCTCCCGACGTGTTCGCGGCGGGCGACGTCGCGGCGCACGACCACCCGCGGCTGGGCGGCCGGGTCCGCGTGGAGCACTGGGCGAACGCGAAGGACCAGGGCACGCACGTCGCGGGCTCGCTGATCGGCTTCGACGAGCCGTACACCAAGTCGCCGTACTTCTTCACCGACCAGTACGACCTGGGCATGGAGTACCGCGGCCTCGCCGGCCCCGACGACGAGCTGGTCGTGCGCGGCGACCTCGGCGCGCGCGAGTTCATCGCGTTCTGGCTGCGGGACGGGCGGCTGCGGGCGGCGATGAACGTCAACGTCTGGGACCACGGCACGGCGTTGTCCGCGCTGGTGGACGCGCAGGCGACCGTGACCGCGGCGCAGCTGCGCGACTCGGACCTGGGGTCGCTCGCCTAGATGCAGGACCCGTGGACGGGCGCCTCGCCGTCGGCGAGGTTCATCAACGCCTTGCGGATGACCGCCATCTCCTCGTCGGAGAAGCGCTCGCGGTAGGCGCGCTCGACGTCGGCGAGCGCCGTGCCGACCTTGCGCTGCAGCTCCACGCCGTCCTCGGTGATCACCGGCGTGCGCACGCGGCGGTCGTTGGGGTCGGGCACCCGCTGGACCAGGCCGCTGCGCTCCAGCTTGTCGAGCTCGCTGGTCAGCGTGGTCTTGTCGAGGCCGAGCATGGCGCCGAGCTTGAGCTGGGTCCGTTGCAGCTCCTCGTTCGCGAGGGCCTGGAGGATCAGCTGGCCGCGCACGGAGATGCCGTGCTTCGCGACCTCCTCGGCGAACGACGACCCGACCCGCTGGGCTGCCCGGTGCAGCAGCCAGTTGAAGTCCCACTTCTCCGCACAGGCGTTGTGCAGCGGCCGCTCCTCCATGTGTCCCATCCTACATCCCGGAGGAGATGTTCTCAGATCAGAACATCTTGACTCGGAAGTTCTTCACTCGTATGTTCTGAGTATGACCAACCTGCTGCACATCGACTCGAGCATCCGCCGCGAAGGCTCCGTCACCCGCGAGATCACCGGCGCGTTCGCCGACGCCTGGCGGTCGTCGAACCCCGAGGGCGGCTACACCTACCGCGACGTCAACGCCCAGCCGATCCCGCACGTCGACGGCACCGCGCACGACGTCACGGCCGACCTGGTCGCCGAGCTCAGGGCCGCCGACGTGGTCCTCATCGGCGCGCCGATGTACAACTTCTCGATCCCCTCGACGCTCAAGGCCTGGATCGACCAGGTCGCCACCCGCGAGTTCTTCCCGCGCGAGGACGGCACGTTCGAGCTCGGCGGCAAGCGCGTCGTCGTGGTGACCGCCCGCGGTGGCTCGTACAAGCCGGGCACGCCGCGCGAGGGCTTCGACTTCCAGGAGCCGTACCTGCGGGCCGTGTTCTCGATGATCGGGCTCGACCAGAACCTGGAGTTCGTGCACGCCGAGCTGACCCTGGCCGACGTCAACCCGCAGCTGCACCAGTTCCGCGAGCTCGCGGTCGAGTCGCTCGCCGACGCGCACCGCGTGGTCAAGGAGCTCGCGTCCGCCTAACCTCGGTCGCGTGATCGACAAGGTGGCATGGATCTACCTGGACAACGGCCGCGTGCTCGGCACCAGGTCGAAGGGCAAGGACACGTACTACCTGCCAGGGGGCAAGCGGGAACCGGGGGAGTCCGACGTCGAGACGCTCGTGCGCGAGATCCGCGAGGAGCTGTCCGTCGAGATCGACGCCGCCTCGGCACGGCACGTGGGGACGTTCGAGGCGCAGGCGCACGGCCACTCGTCGGGGGTGACCGTGCGGATGACCTGCTACACCGCGTCGTTCGAGGGCGAACCGGTGGCGTCGGCCGAGATCGAGGAGCTCGCCTGGCTCACGACCGCCGACGCGGACCGGATCTCCCCGGTCGACCGGATCATCTTCGCCCACCTCAAGGACGAGGGACTGCTCTCCTGACGTTCGCGGACCGCGGCCGTGAACGTTCACAACCCCCGGACACGACAACGGGAGGCGAGCAGCGCTCTCCTCCCACTTCAACATATAGCGCACCCCAGGGCTTGCGGCAAGACCCCAGGCGTCCCCCATCATTTCCCGGCCAACGTCACTGAACTGGGGAAACGGGGATCACTCCATGATCGACGTCATCATCGCCGGCGGGGGACCGACCGGCGTGATGCTCGCTGGCGAACTGCGGCTCCACGGCGTGGGCGTGGTGCTGCTCGAACGAGAGCGGGAACCGACCAAGGTCGTGCGCGCGCTGGGGATGCACGCGCGCAGCCTCGAGATCCTGGACCAACGGGGTCTCGCGGACCGGTTCCTCCCGCTGGGCACCACGCACCCGCTCGCCGGGTTCTTCGCGGGCATCGAACGGTCCGCGCCGGAGCGGCTCGACACCAAGTACCCGTTCGTCTTCTCGATGCCGCAGCCCGTCACCGAACGCCTGCTGACCGAGCACGCCGTCGAACTGGGCGCCGACATCCGGCGTGGTCAGACCGTCAGCGCGTTCAGCCAGGACGACGAGGGCGTGACCGTCGAACTGGCCGATGGCACGTCGTTGCGCGCGCGGTACCTCGTCGGTTGCGACGGCGGCCGCAGCACCGTGCGCAAGCTCGCCGGGATCGACTTCCCCGGTGAACCCACGCGCGTGGAGACGCTCCTGGGGGAGATGGAGATCGGCATCCCGTGGGAGGAGGCGATGCCGTTGATGCTGGAAGTCCGCAAGACGCAGAAGCGGTTCGGCGTCGGCCCGCTCGGCGGCACCGCCACCTACCGCGTGGTCGTCCCGGCCGACGGCGTCTCCGAGGACCGCGCGGTCATGCCGACGCTCGACGACTTCAGGGAGCAGCTGCGCCGGGTCGCGGGCACCGACTTCGGCGTGCACTCGCCGCGGTGGATGTCCCGCTTCGGCGACGCCACCCGGCAGGCCGAGCACTACCGGTCGGGACGAGTGTTCCTCGCGGGCGACGCGGCGCACGTCCACCCGCCGACCGGCGGGCAGGGGCTCAACCTGGGCCTGCAGGACGCGTTCAACCTGGGCTGGAAGCTCGCCGCCGCGGTGCACGGCTGGGCGCCCGACGGCCTGCTCGACACCTACGAGGCCGAACGGCACCCGGTGGCCGAGGAGGTGCTGAACAACACCCGCGCGCAGATCGAGCTGATGAAGGTCGAGCCAGGACCGCAGGCGGTGCGGCGGCTGCTCACCGAGCTGGTGCGGTTCGAGGAGGTCAACCGGTACTTGATCGAGAAGATCATCGCCGTCACCGTCCGGTACGACCTGGGGTCGGACGACGACCTGGTGGGACGGCGGATCGGGGACCTCGCGCTGAAGCGGGGCGGCCTTTACGAGCAGATGCACGCGGGTCAAGGCATCCTCGTCGACCAGACCGGGACGTTGTCCGTCGCAGGCTGGGCCGATCGCGTCGACCACGTCGTCGACGTCAGCGAGGAGCTCTCCGCACCCGCGGTGCTGCTGCGTCCCGACGGGCACGTGGCGTGGGCCGGCGACGACCAGCGGGCGCTGGAGGCGGAGCTCGCGCGCTGGTTCGGTGCCGCCCGCTGAGCCACGGGTCCGAGGTCGCCCGTTCGGGTGCGCGAGGCGCTTTGCCACACTGTGCGGCGTGTCCGAGCCGATGACAGCCGTGCTGCTGCGCGCAGCCGAGCTCACCGCCTCGGGGAAGCCGCGGCAGGCGATCGACCTGCTGCGGCCCCTCGTGGCGGCGAACCCTCGGCACGCCGAGGCGTGGTGCCGGCTCGCGGCCGCCCACCTCGACCTGGGGGAGGCGGACCAGGCGCTCGACTCCGCCAAGCGCGCGATGGTCCTCGACGGCGAGCCCGCCTGGCCGCAGCGGCTGGCCGCGCTCGCGCTGAACGACCTGGGCAGGCCCCAGGAGGCGGCGGTCGCGGCCCGCGAGTCGGTGCGCCGCAAGCCCGGCGACTGGCGCGGCTACGTCGTGCTGGCCGAGGTGCTCGCCGGAGCACAGGACGGCGCCGTCGAGGCGTTCGACTCCGCCCTGCACGCCTCGCAGCTCGCGCCGACCGAGGCGCGGGCGTTCCAGGTGCTGGGCGACGCGGCACTGAGGATGCGCGACTGGGGCACCGCCGAGCACGCCTACCGCACCGCGATCAAGCTCGATCCGTCCGACTCGGACTCCAGGGCGAACCTCGCGACCGTGCAACGGCGCCGTTCGGCGAAGCCGCCGGCGCAGTTGAACAAGGCGCAGGTGTGGCGTGCGCTGCGGATGCTGTCGCTGCTGCTCGTCGGCGGCGGTTTACTGGCCCTGATCGCCGGCATGCCGCGCCCGACCCCCTACCTGGGGTTCTTCACCGGCGCGCTGGTGCTGTGCTGCCTGGTCGTGGCGTTGCGGCTGCGTCCGTTCACGATGCTCTTCGGCCTGCGCAAGCTCGCCGTGACGGTGTCGCTGCTGGCCGCGTCCGTGCTGGTCCTGGTGGGGTGGACGGTCGCGTTGCTGTTCGGCGCAACCACGATGCAGCCTCTTGTGCTTTCCTGGTTGTGCGCTGTCGTCGGAGCGGCGCTCGTCTACGTGGGAGGAGGAAGGAGGCGGTGATGCGTCGCAACGCGTTCGCCCTCGCCTTCCTGCTGTTCCTCGGTCAGCTCTTCATCGTCGCCGCCCCCGCCGAACCGGCGCTGGGCCAGGGGTCGGTCGTCCGGCACGGCCACGACTTCGCGAACCTCCCGGTCACCGCCCCGAGACCGCACAACCCCCACGCCGCCCAGGTGCCGCAGTCGCAGGTGCCGATGGACGTCCCGCCCGTCGCGAAGCCCGCGATGCCGATGCGGTTCGTCGTGTCGTTCGCCCGCCGCGTGCACCGCACGCCCGACGGCATCCACCGCACCCCGCAGCGGGACCGCTCACCACCTTCCGGTCGCTGAAACCCCTTTCTCAGCACCCACTTTCTCTTCCGGAAGGCTCACCCACCCATGCCGCGCGACACCGCGCGACAGGGCTTGCTCGTGCGCGGTCTCATAGCGCTCGGGGTCCTCGTCGCATCCGCATTCCTGCTGCTCACCACCGATCCGCGCCTGGGCCTCGACCTGCGCGGCGGAACCCAGATCGTCCTGGAGGCCAAGGGCGACTCCGACGCCGCCGACCGGTCGCTCGAGGTCCTGCGCCGCCGCGTCGACTCGCTGGGCGTCGCCGAACCGGTCATCGCCCGCTCCGGCGAGAACCGCATCATCGTCGAACTGCCCGGCGTCCAGGACCCCGAGGAGGCCGTGAAGGTCCTCGGCCGCACCGCGCAGCTCACCGTCCAGCGCAACGGCCAGACCGTCATGACCGGCGAGGGCATCTCGGACGCCAACGCCCAGCGCAACCCGCAGGGCGCGGGCTTCGTGGTCAACATCCAGTTCCAGGGCAGCGCCCCCGCGCAGTGGCAGAAGGTCACCGGCGAGGCGGCCTGCGAACCGTCCGGCACACCCGGCCGGCAGATCGCGTTCGTGCTGGACGGCGCCCCGATCTCGTCGCCGGAGGTCAGCCTCGACACGCCGTGCGGTGCCGGTCAGGCCGGCGGCGCCACGACGATCACCGGCCGCTTCGGCGAGGCGGAGGCCAAGGAGCTCGCGCTGGTCATCCGCTCCGGCGCGCTGCCCGTCCCCGTCGAGGTGATCGAACAGCGGACCGTCGGCGCGACGCTGGGTGCCGAGGCGATCGAGGCCAGCGCCCAGGCCGCCATCATCGGCATCGCCCTGACCTCGGTGTTCCTGATGGTCGCCTACCGCCTGGCCGGGTTCCTGGCCGTGCTCGCGCTCGTCGGCTACGCGGGCGTCGCCTACGCCGGCCTGCTCGCGGTGGGGGCGACGTTGACCCTGCCGGGCCTGGCCGGCTTCGTGCTGGCGATCGGCATGGCGGTCGACGCGAACGTCCTGATCTTCGAACGGGCCCGCGAGGAGTACAAGCGCAAACCCAACCTGCGGCGGGCGTCGGAGAACGGCTTCCGCGGTGCGTTGAGCGCGATCGCCGACTCGAACGTGACGACGCTGCTGGCGGCCGGGTTGCTGTTCTGGCTGGCCACCGGACCCGTCCGGGGCTTTGGCGTCACGCTGACCATCGGTGTGCTCGCGTCGATGTTCAGCGCCCTGGTGCTGTCGCGCGTGCTCGTGGTGTGGGCGATGGGAACGCGGTTCGTCGCTCGCCGTCCGCGGTTGAGCGGCCTGCACACGCTGGGCTGGGTGCGGCAGCGGCTGTCCCTCGTGCTCTACCGGCGCCCGTCGTTGTGGCTGGTCAGCGCGGGTGCCGTGGTGCTGGTGGCGGTCACGGGCCTGGTCGTGCGCGGCCTGAACCTGGGCGTCGAGTTCACCGGCGGCCGCATGCTCGACTTCACCGCGGGCGGCTCGATCGACCCCGGCCGCGTCCGCACCGCCCTGGAGGAGGCGGGCTTCTCGGACGTCGTCGTGTCGTCGTCGGGCAACGAGGTCTCGCTGCGCACGGGCCCGATCGACGACGCCACCTCGTCGCGCATCGGCGAGGTCGTGTCCTCCGCCGTGGACGGCGGCGCCCGCCAGTCGAGCAACGAGCTGATCGGCCCGTCCCTGTCGTCCGAACTGCGCCGCAACGCCGTCATCGGCCTGGCCATCGCCGTGGCAGCGCAGCTCGTCTACCTGGCCGTGCGCTTCGACTGGCGCCTCGGCGTCGCCACGGTCGTGGCCCTGCTGAGCGACGTGTTCGTGCTGGTCGGCGTGTTCGCGTGGATGGGCAAGACGGCCGACGGCGTGTTCCTCGCGGCACTGCTGACCGTGATCGGCTACTCGGTGAACGACTCGGTGGTCGTCTTCGACCGCCTGCGCGAGCTGCGCGGGTCGCGCTTCAAGGGGTCGTACCCGGACGTGGTGTCCGACGCGGTCGTGCAGACCGTGCCCCGCACCGTGAACACCGGCATCGGCGTGCTGTTCGTGCTCGCCGCCCTGCTGGTGCTGGGCGACGGCTCGCTGGCCGACTTCGCCACCGCGCTGCTGATCGGCCTGGTGGCGGGCACGGCGTCCACAGTGGTCACCGCGGCGCCGATCGCGATCTGGCTGGAGTCGAGGTGGCCGCGCAAGGCCGCCCCGCCGAAGCGTCCGAGGACGGCCACGTCGGGAGCGCGGGTCTAGGCGCCCTGCTCGCTTCGTAGCAGAGTAGGAGCATGACCAACTTCGCCGCGTACCAGAACGAGATCTACCTGCAGGGGCTCGGCGGCACCGTGCCGCCGTTCACCACCGACCCGGACGCGCTGGAGCAGTCGGCGCGCGAGCGGCTGGGGCCGGGACCGTTCTGGTACGTGGCGGGAGGCGCCGGGTCGGGCGCCACCGTGCGGGCCAACCGCGACGCGTTCGAGCGCGTGCGGCTGGTGCCGCGGATGCTGACGAACGCCACCGAACGGCATCTCGGTGTCACCGTGCTGGGCACCGAGCTGCCGGCGCCCGTGATGCTCGCACCCGTTGGCGTGCAGTCGATCCTGCACCCTGACGGCGAACTGGCCACCGCGCGGGCGGCCGCGGAGCTCGGGATTCCGATGGTGTTGTCGACGGCGTCGTCGCACACCATCGAGGAGGTCGCGGAGGCGTCCGGCGACGGGCCGCGGTGGTACCAGCTCTACTGGCCGAACGACCCCGACGTGTGCGCGTCGTTGCTGGAGCGGGCGAAGAAGGCCGGGTACACGGCGCTGGTGGTCACGCTCGACACGTGGACGCTGGCGTGGCGGCCGCACGACCTCGACCAGGGCTACCTGCCGTTCCTGCGCGGCATCGGCACGGCGATCCCGTTCAGCGACCCGGCTTTCCGGGCCGGGCTGCAGAAAGCGCCGGAGGACGACCTGCCGATGGCGATCCTGCGGTGGGTCGGGATGTTCACCGGCACCGACAAGTCGTGGGACCAGCTGTCGTTCCTGCGCGAGCACTGGGACGGGCCGATCGTCCTCAAAGGAATCCAGCACGCCGACGACGCGCGCAAGGCCGTCGAGTTCGGAATGGACGGTGTCGTCGTCTCCAACCACGGCGGGCGGCAGGTCGACGGTGCGGTCGGGTCGCTGGACGCGCTGCCGTCCATCGTCGAGGCGGTGGGGGAGCAGGTCGACGTGCTGTTCGACTCCGGCATCCGCACGGGCGCGGACGTCGTGAAGGCGCTGGCGCTGGGCGCCAAGGCCGTGCTGGTCGGGCGGCCGTTCGCGTACGGGCTGGCGCACGGCGGCCAGGTCGGCGTGAAGCACGTGCTGCGGAGCCTGCTCGCGGACTTCGACCTCACGCTCGGGCTCTCGGGTCACCGCAGCCCGGCCGACCTGGGGCCGGACGCGCTGCGGTTCGCCTGAGTCCTACGGCATCGTGGCGGTCAACCGGGTGAGGGTGCCGAAGTCGGCGGGCTGCACCCGCAGCCAGCCCTCGCTCTTGGCCGCCAGGTAACGCCCGTTGGGCGTGTCGATGTAGGTGAGCGGCGCGACGCAGCGCTGCTTGCGGCCGAGGTGGTCGCGCTTGGCCGAGAAGACCTGGCCGCCACCGGTGCGCGGCTGGCCCATGATCTCCCTCAGCTGCGCGACCAGCTGGTCGTTCGGCGTGCTCGTCGGGCGGCTCTGCTGCATGAACGAGCCGGTGTCCTCGTAGCGCGGCTGCTTCGGCTTCAGCGCGTCCTCGGGCAGCGTGATCGGGTTGCCCCTGCCCGCGGGCGTGGGCGGCAGGGCGCCGACCAGTGCCTGCGGGGCCTCGTCCGGGCGCACCGGTTCGAGCACGAACTGCTTGTCCGGCGTGAGCAGGATCCGCAGCGCGTCCTGGCCGTTCGTCACGACCAGCACGCTCTGCTGCGGCCCGTCCTTCAGGCTGAAGAACGCCCAGTACTCCACGCCCGCCTCGACGACGAGCCGCAACGCGTTGGTCAGGTCCGGGTGGACCTGACCGCCACGCGCGAGCCCGAACTGCTCGAGCTGCGCCCACGCCGAGCGCTGCAGCCGTTCCAGCTCGCTCACGTCGCCCGACTCGAGGCGGTCGGAGTCGAAGTCGACCTCCGTGAGCAGCGCGCGGTGCAGGCTCGGCAGACCGACGGCATGCCAAGCCTGGTAGAGCGCCGTGACGCCGATGGCGACCTTGCTGCGAAGCACGTTCTCCCCTTAACCGCCGATGACGGGCGGCGCCACCATCGTTCCGTCACCGAAGATGTCCTCGGTCTCCTGCAGGTACGAGGCGGACTTGTGCTCCTTGTCCTCCTCGCCCTCGCCGCGACCGGCACCGGCGCCCATGCCGCCACCCATGCCCGCGGCACCGGCGCGACCCGCGGCTCCGGCCGAGCCGGCACCCGTCGGGCCGAAGCTGCCGACGCCGCTGCGGCCACCCTGCTCACCGGCCACACCGGACGCGCCGCCGAAGCCGCCGCCCATGCCACCGGGACCACCGCCGAGACCGCGTGCGGCCGCGGCGCCACCGAGACCACCGGCGCCACCGCCCATGCCGCCACCACGTCCGCCGCCGGCGCCACCACCGGCACCGCCGCCACTACCTCCGCCGGGCCCGCCGATCCCGCGGCCGCCGGCACCACCGGTGCCGCCGCCGCGGTTGCGCGGGTCGTTGGGGTCGAGCCGGCCGCGGTTGCGGGGGTCGTTCGGGTTGTTCGGGTCCCACCGGCCTCCGGGCGGGACGCCGGTGTCCGTGGGCGGCCGGTTGCGCGGGTCGTTCGGGTCGAACCCCGGCGGCTGGGTGGTGGTGGGAGGGTTGTTCGTCGGGTTGGTCCACGACGGGTTCGTGGTGTCCGTCGGCGGGGTCCAGCTCGACAGGCCCGTGCCGTTGCCGTTCCCGGTGCCGTTGCCGCCGCTCGAGCTGCCGGTGCCGCTGCTGCTGCCCGTGCCGGTGTTGTTTCCGGTGTTCACGTTGGCGTTGTTGTTCTTGTCGACGTTGTTGTTGATCCGGTCCGAACCGCTCTGCTGCTCGACGCTGGCGTCGTTGGCGTTCGGCGAGATGAACGTCGGCATGTTGCTCGTGCTGGACGAGACGGCGTCCCCGTACTGCGTGAACGCCCGCATGTTGGCCTCGCTGACCTGCTGGTTCTTCTCGACCGCCTCGTCGTAGTCGGTCTCCCACCAGGCCAGGTCGTTGAGGAACGGCTTGTCGGGCACCGCCGGCGGCTTCGCCATGGCGTTCTTCGCGCTGGCGTACGACTGGCCGACCTGGTCGGAGGTGTCGGCCGCGGCCGTCGCCGACTCGCCGGTCATGTCCGCCCAGGTGGCGAGCGGCGAGGTCGCGCCGCGTGCCGCGTCACCGGCGGAGCCCTCCCAGGACGCCCCCGAGTCGGCCACGGCCTTCTCGATCAGCTGCGAGACCTCGATGTGGCCGGTGGAGAGGTCGCGCCAGCCCTGTGCGGTCGGCGCGGTGCTCTGGCTCGGGCCCTTGCCCTTGTCGAACCAGTTGTAGACGGTCTCGCCACCCGCGAAGGGCAGCATCGCGAAACCAGCGATGTTCGGCTCATCCCCAGGCATGTCCGCTACCCCTTCAGTGTCTCGATGACCATCTTCGCGACCGACTCGGCCTCGGTGCACGCGGGCTTCGCCGCCCGCTCGTCCGCGGCGATGTCGGCGTCAACGGTGGCGGAATCGGTCTTGGAGACCTCGATGATCGCCCGGCAGTGGATGACCCCGTCCGTCGAGTCGTTGATGACGACGCGCACGTCGCCGATCTTCTTGTCCGTGAAGATCGGGTTGCCCTTGACGTTGTTGACCATGGCTTCCACGTCCTTGTCCGCGCTGGCGTACACGGTGTACGTGGAGTTCTTCAGGACGTCCTTGCCCTCCCAGGTGCACTTCGGGCCGAGCGTGCTCGTGCTCGTCTTCGGCGCGCTGACCTGGCCCAGCTTCGCGACCTGGGCGGTCGTGAGCAGGTCGCAGGGCTTGTCGGCGAACTTGGCGATGCTGAGACCGGAGGACGAGCTCTCACTGGTGGGAGCGGAGCTCGTCTGCCCGCCGCCGGTCGGAGTCGTCGTGCTGGCGTTGCCCCCGGTCTTCTCGGAGCATCCGGCGAGCACGCCGACGGCGATGACAGCGGTCAGCAGAGCGGTCATGCGCTTCAAGGTCGTCTCAGCCCTTCACCGCGTTCTCGGCGGCTTCGTCGGTGCCCTGGTACTCGGCCAGGGCCTTCTTGATGTTCGCGATGGTCTGCTCGAGCGCGATTCGCGCCGCGTCGTTGGCCCACAGGTAGCCGCCGGAGCCGGCCCCCGCCGCGGTGCGCATCTGCACCGTCGCCCAGCCGCTGTAGGGGTCGGGGCCGGGAGCACCGGACTGCGTCAGCTCGTCGCCCGTCGTCCGCAGGGTGCGGAGCTTGGCGACGGCGGCCTCCAGGCCGGTGATCATCTTCTGGGCCTGGTCCGGATCGACGCTGAACTTCGCGGTACCGCCACCGGCCGCACCCGCCGCAGCGCCCGCAGCGGCACCCGCCGCCGCGCCGGCCGCCTTCACCGCCGGCACCACCGCGTCGAACATCAGCATCTCAGCCAGCTCCCCTCAGAACTCGACACCCCGGTAAGAGGATTTTTACACACCTCCGGTTCCCCCAGCAGGCGAACGAATCAGCTGTTCAGGTCACATGGCCGATTCGTTCAAGACCACACAGCCGACCCGGCATAGTTTCGACGCATGATCGAACGCGCGAGGGACTTCATCTGGCACAACGCCCGCACGCTGGAGCAACGCCTGTTCGAGCACGCGTTCGACGGCGGCGGCGCCGAGGCCGTGGTGAGAGCGGTGCTCGCCTACCGCAACGACGACGGCGGCTACGGCTACGCCCTCGAACCCGACCACCGCGGCCCCACCAGCCAGCCGCTGCACGCCCTGCGCGCACTGCAGGTGTTCGGCGAGGTCGGCGCCCCTGAACACGCCACATCCGTCCTGACCTGGCTGAACGCGACCTGCCCCGACGGCAGCGTCCCGTTCGGCCTGTCCACGTCGAAGGACCACCCCAAGGCGCCCTGGATCACCGCCGACGACCAGGGCGGACTCCTCCTCACCTCGCAGATCGCCGCCGCACTGCACGCCCTCGGCATCAGCGACCCGTGGCTCGACCGGGCCACCGACTACTGCTGGCGGGAGATCGAGCAGCTCGAGGCGACCCACCCGTACGAGCTGCGCGGTGCGGCGATGTTCCTCGACGAGGTGCCGGACCGGGCTCGCGCGGAGCTCGTCGCAGAGAAGCTCCGGCACCTCGAACCGAGCACCGAGGGGTACGCGGAAGGCGAGGCGCTCCCACCGCACGAGTTCGCGCGGAAACCCACCAGCCTCGCCCGCGCGTGGTTCACCGGCGAGCAGCTCGAGAATGATCTCGACGAACTCGAACGCGGTCAGCAGGAAGACGGTGGTTGGAATTTCAACTTCCCCGCCTTCACGCCGATCACC
This sequence comes from Lentzea sp., assembly GCF_036380075.1. Lineage (NCBI taxonomy): Bacteria > Bacillati > Actinomycetota > Actinomycetes > Pseudonocardiales > Pseudonocardiaceae > Lentzea > Lentzea sp. The sequence continues at coordinate 24,167 of NZ_DASVFL010000077.1, forward strand.
CATTTCGAATGGCGTTCCATCGCCACGATCGACGCGTTGCTGACGCTGCGCCGTTACGGCCGGATCAGCTGACCCAGCGACACGCCGGCCAACGCGCGGACCTCGCGGGCCAGGTGCGCCTGGTCCGCGTAACCCGCCTCGGAGGCCACGGCCGCGAACGGCACGCCGCCCCACGCCAGCCGCAGCGCCGAGTCGAACCGCAGGATCCGCTGCAGCACCTTGGGCGGGTACCCGAACGCGTCGAGGCACCGCCGCCGCAGCTGCCGCGAGCTCAGCCCGATCTCCCACGCCGCCGACGCCACGTCACCGGTGCGCAGCAACGCCACCGTGGCGTCCAGGGCCGGGTCCACCACCACACGGGACGCGCAGAACGCCACCATCTCCGAGAACGTCGACAGCCGCGCCGACGGCACGAGGTCCGACAACGGCACACGCAGGTCGCGCACGGCATGAGCCGGAACGCCGAACACCGAGGGGAACGCACCGGGCGGCAGCCGCACGCCGTACAACGTGCCGGGCGCGACGGAAGCCAGTTGCGCCTGAGTGTCCGGACCCGCCACCCACAGCGCGCCGGTGGCCGGAGTCCACATCAGATCGGTGCAGCCGTCGGGCACGACGCGCTGCACGGCCGGCGACGACGCCGTGCGCGTCCAGAGACAGGCCAGACCCGCGGGAGCGGGACGTTCGGCGTACACGGGGTCCATCAAAGCAAACGGAGCCGCGCCCCGGGGGACGCGGCTCCGGATGGACCGGACTCCGGTCGCGGCCTGGCTCAGGAAGCCCAGTTCCCGCAGGTCCAGCCACCGTTCGGAACGAGCCGGGAACACACCCGGACCCTGTCGTCCGAGCGGTTGTTCACCATGTTCGTCCAGAACGTCCCCACCGCGCCCGCTCCCACGGTCACGGTCCGGAAGTCGGCCGCGATCCAGGTGCTGCCGGAGAGGCGCTGGGACTCGACGGCGAACTCGTGCGTGAAGCAGCACGAGTTGACATCCATGATCACCCGCGCCCAGCGCGCGTTGCAGCCGCTGCTGCTGCGCACGTGCGCGGTGTAGTCGACGGCGCCTGTCGAGCGGAGCCGCGTGGCGGTCAGGTCGGAGGCGCTGGACGAGCACCCCTGCGCCTGCGGGTCGAGGCCCGCGCACCCCGCGCCGCTGCACGCGGCCTGTGCCGCCGCCTGGCCGGCGACGATCCCCGCGACCGCCATGACGAACACCAGCAGCACTCTCGTGATCGTGCTCTTCAGACTCTGTCCACTGCGCATGACAATCCCCTTTGGACGGCGGGATCCTGTTCCCGCTCAACGATTTCGGGCATGGTTCGACCGCGGTCGGGCCAGACGGACCCGACGCGGGAGTGGTGGGTGGAGAGGGCTGCTACCGGGTGGGGCCGGAGGTCTCCAGCAGTGCGGTTCCCAGCGGTGTCAGCGTGTGCAGCATCGCGGGACCGTCGCGGTGGGTCGTGATCAGTCCAGCGGCGCGCAGCACGGCGGTGTGGCGGCTGGCCGAGGCCGGCGACGCCGAGAGCCGCTGGGCCAGTTGCGTGGTCGTCGCGCCCGCGCGCTCTCCCACCGCCACCAGCACGGCCGCCCGCGTCGGACCCATCAGCGCCTCGAGACCGCCGGGGCGGTCCGCGGCCAGGCCCTCCCAGCGCAGCGCGGTGTCGATCGGGTAGATCAACGCCGGCGGCATGGCCGGGTCGGCCAGCGAGAGCGGTAGCCGCTGGCAGAAGAACGACGGCACCAGGAGCAACCCGCGCCCCTCCAGGTGCAGGTCCCGGTCGACCCCGTACTCGACCTCCAGCACCGGCGCCTCCCAGCGGGCCGCCGGCAGCGTCGCGAGCAGGCCCTCCACGCCCTGCTCGGCCAGCACGCGGGAACGGCGGGCGCGATCGGCGGCCACGGCCGACCGGATCGCCCCGTCGTGCGGGGAGACCACCGCGGAGTGGAACGCCCGCAGCACGGCGGTCACACCGCGCAGCACGGCGGGCTCGCCCTCGGCCAGCGCCTGGAACCGGGACGGCACCGGCGAGTTCTCCGCCAGGCGGGACAGCTCCGCGCGCAGCCTGCCGCGCGGGGTCGACAGGATGGCCTCCAGCCCCTCCTCCAGGCCGCGGGAGGCCTCGGGCGGGTTCAGGAAGTCCGGGAAGTACGGGCCCTGCGGCGCCAGCACGGCCAGCAGGGCGGCGCCCGCGCGCACCTCGGCCGACCCGCTCCCGAGCAACGAGCGCTTCCACTCGCCGAACGCGGGGTCGCGGTCGGGGAAGTTGAGCCGGAAGCCGCTGTGCACCACCTCCCACAGCGGGTCGCTCGCGTCGGCGAGGCGCGTCCTGCCGATGTCTCGCATGGTGAAGTGGATGCGCAACGACGCCATGTGCCCCCCAGCAGGATGTTTCCACGTCAGCGCAAACATCCTTCACGGCGGGCTCGCCCGGTGTCCATGCTGGGCCGCCGCGTTCGGCGTCGGAGCACTGGGGGTGTTGCGGGTGGAGATCGTGCTGCTGGGAGCCGTGGGAGCCAGATCCGGCGGAGCCGAGGTGGACGTCGGGGTGCGCAAGCACCGGTTCGTGCTGGCACTGCTGGCGCTGGAGGCGAACTCCGCGGTCGCCACCGACCGCATCGTGGACCTGGTGTGGCGCGACGGCCCGCCGCGATCGGCGAGGCGCATGGTGCACGGCATCGTCAGCGGTCTGCGCTCGGCGCTGGCCAGGCACGCCGCGGACGAGGAGGTGCGGCTGGTCAGCGAGGGCGACGGCTACGCGCTGCGGTGCGACCCGTTGCGGGTGGACGCGCACCGGTTCCGCGCCCTGCTGGGACGGGCGCGCACCGCGGGCGACGACGCGCGACGGCTGGCCGCGCTGGACGAGGCGCTGGCGCTGTGGCGCGGACCGGCCCTGGCCGGCATCGCGGCCGGCGAGGTGCGGGACGGTCTGTCGAGCGGTCTGGAGGAGGCGCGGCTGGGTGCCGTGGAGGACCGCCTGGACGCGCGCGGGCGCCTGGGCCTGCCCGCCGCCGTGGACGAACTGCTGGACCTGCACCGCGCCCACCCGCACCGGCCCCGCCTGGTGGGGCACCTGATGCTGGCGCTGCACCGGGCCGGGCGGACGCCCGAGGCCCTGGAGGTCTACCAGCGGGCACGGACGTCGCTGGCCCGCGAGCACGGCCTGGACGTCTCCGGAGACGTCGAGCGCCTGCACCTCGCGATCCTGCGTGGCGAGACCGAACCGGCACCGCACGGTGTTGCGGTGCCCGGCACGGTGCCCGCGCAGCTGCCCGCCGACCTCGCCGGGCTGACCGGCCGCGACGAGGAGGTGGCGGCACTGGTGCGCGCCGTGTCCTCGGGAGGCGGCGAACTGGTGGTGCGCGCGGTGGACGGCATGGCCGGGGTCGGCAAGACGGCGCTGGCGGTGCGTGCCGCGCACCACCTGGCCGCGCGCTTCCCGGACGGGCAGCTCTTCCTGGACCTGCACGGCTTCACCTCCGGCAGGGCGCCGGTGGCACCGCTGGACGCCCTGCGGCACCTGCTGGGCTCGTTCGGCGTGGACGACGTGCCCGGCGACCTCGACAGCGCCGCCGCGCGGTGGCGCAGCCTGGTGGCCGGACGACGGGTGCTCCTGGTGCTGGACAACGCCTCCGGCGACGCGCAGGTCGTGCCGCTGCTGCCCGGCGGTCCCGGCTGCGCGGTGGTGCTCACCAGCAGGCAGCGGCTGACCGCCGGTGGACGTGCCGTGCCGCTGTCGCTGGGACCGCTGACCCCCGCGGCGTCCGACGAGGTGTTCCGCACCGCCGCGGCGCTGCCGGGGACCACGCGCGTCGACGAGGTCACGGCGCCGTGCGGCGGTCTCCCGCTGGCCCTGCGCACCGCCGCGACCCGGCTGCGCAACCGTCCCCTGTGGACGGTGCGGGACCTGGCGGCCCTGCTGTCCGACCCCGCGCACCTGGTGGCGGAACTGCGGCTGCTGCACGCTTTCGACTCCTCTCGCGCTGCTCTGGACGCCCACTCGCGGCACGCGCACTCGCTGCTGGCCCGGTGCGCGCCCGCCCGGTTCGGCGTGGCCGCCGCCGCGGCCCTGCTCGACGTGCCCCCGCGACGGGCGCACCGGCTGCTGGAAGAACTGGTGGACCTGCACCTGCTGGTCGTCGACGGTGCGGACCGCTACTCCTTCCACGAGCTGGTGCGCCTGCACGCGGCCTCGTGACGGGTGGTCAGCAGCGGGTCAGCAGGACGTCCGACAGCGCCACGTACTCCGCGTCGGTGACCTTGAGGTGGTAGATGCTCTTCGTGTAGATCCACGCCCGCGCGTACTCGCACCGGTAGGACACCGCGGGCAGCCACGCGTCCGGCGGCCGCTCGGCCTTGGCGGCGTAGCTCGCGGCCGAGACCGACAGCAGCTGCGCGTGCTCGACGTCGTTGGCGAACACCGTCCTGCGCTCGGGGGTCCAGGCACTGGCCCCCGCCGTCCACGCGTGCGCCAGCGGCACCAGGTGGTCGGTGGTCACGGCCGACGGGGTGGCCAGTGCCGCCCCGTCGTAGGGACTGACCCAGTTGCCCCCGGTCACCGGGCACGAGCTCGCGGGTGTCGTGGAGGTGGTGGCGTCGCGGCGCAGCGCCACCTGCCGGGCGTCGCAGTTGTCGACCGCGTTCTTCCAGTGCGGGAACAGCGAGCGGCTGTAACCGGTGGGCGACCCGGAGGGGTTGGACCTCAGGTCGTCCAGCACCTCCAGGGCGACGTCCTTGCCGACCGTCACAGGCAGCTTCGCCCCGACGGTGTTCACCCGCAGGGTGTGCTCCAGCGCGTCGGCGTAGTTGCGGGCGCCGGAGATCTTGGGGTGGAACGACTGCGCCGAGGTCGGGGCGCCGGGGTCCTCGCCCAGGGTCTTGTCGAGGACGACGTGGTGGATCGTCTGCTTGGCGGGGTCGTCCGCGCAGGCGTTCTCCATCTCGAACTCGTCGCGCGGGTCGGAGAACAGCACGCGCCCGTCGGTCTGCGCCATGGTCGTGACGACCTCGTGGATCGCGTCGTTGAGCAGGTCCGCCATGGCGTTCATGAAGTTCATGTCCCAGTGGCTCAGGCCCAGCAGCGTGCAGCTGCCGTCCGTCAGCCCCGGCGGGAAGAGCCTGGGGTAGCCGAGCACGACGATGCGCGCGTTCGGCCCCGCGGTCCTGATCTGCTGGAGCGCGGTGCGCACCGACGGCTTGACGCGATCCCTGATCACCAGGGGAACCGCCTCCCCCAGGGAGCCCGGGACGGGCGCGCCACCGCCCAGCCAGTCCCGGCCGCCCATCTCGCTGCGGCTGCAGTCCGACGTCGGATCGGGCGACCAGACGGTGCACAGCTGCACCACGTCGCTGAAGTGGGCGTCGTTGCCCCCGATGCTCAGCGCGACCGTGGTGGTGTCGGCATCGACGAAACCGCGTTCCAGCTGCGACAGCTCGCGGTACTGGCCGGACCCGGTGCGTCCCCAGGCGTCGGCCACCCCGGAGGGCAGCAGGTGCTGGGTGCGCGCCCCCGAACAGGCCGTCATGTGGTAATCCATCGTCTGGTCCCACGAGTCGGCTTGGACGCCGACCGGCTGCGTCCGCCCCGGCAGGGTCGCCTGCCGCGACCACGCCTTCGTCGAGCGGTGACAGGCGTTGCGGTAGTCCGGACCGGTGTAGCCGGCGTCGTCGCTCTCCTGGTAGTAGTCCACGCCCCCGCTCGCGGAGGCGCCCTCACCGGAGGCGTACGAGTCGCCCATCACCACCACCTGCTCGGCGGGCTTCCCGCTCAGCGGCTGGAAGGCGATCGCGTCGAAGGCCAGCGACTGGGTCCCGTCGCCGTCGCGGGTGATGGAGCTCAACGACACCGACGGCGTGCCGCCGAACTGGAAGGCGCCCAGCGACACCCACTTGTTGGAACGGGTCTTCTGCAGGACCACCCTCGTGCGGGTCTGGCCGTTGCCGAGGTTGATCGTGTACTTGGCCTGCTGGCTGTGCGCCTGGTGGTCGGGCATGTGCACCATCACGCGTGCCCACTGGTTCAGCGTCCTGCCCAGCGTCCAGGTGCCGCTGACGTACTGGTTGCGGTTGATCGACTCGGCCGAGGGCGTCCTGGTGAACCAGAAGTGCCCGCCGAAACCACCGCCGATCTGGTGGAAGTCCACTTTGGAGTGGTAGAGGCCGTCGGTGTGCGCGGGGAAGTTCAGCGCGAAGCTCCCCGAGTTGCTCCACGGCCGCTGGCAGCCGGCACGCAGCAGGGGTGCCGTCGGCGCGTCGTCGACGATGAGCGCGTTCGCGGGCAGCCCGGCCGTGGTGCAGTTGGGCGAGCGGCGCGGGCGGGACTCGTCGGTGTAGGCGCCGGGGACGTCGGCGTCGGGTGGTTCCGGTGTGCCCGGCGCGGCGATCGAGTCGGCCGGGTGCCCGCACGGACCGCTGGCCTTCGCGCAGTCCTTCCACGTCGCGGGGCTGTGCCACCAGCAGTGGAAGTCCGAGCTGGTGCAGGGCTCGGCGGTGGTCTGGACGTTGTCGGGGTTGCAGCGGTTGCCGGTCGTCGCGGAGAGCACGCAGAACTTCCGCACCGGGGGCTTCGCGGCGGTGCGCAGCTCCTTGGTCGACCACCACGCCTGCTTGTAGCCGCCCTCGTAGCCGTCGCCCCCGGTGTACTTGACGATGGGGAACGCCGCCCAGCCGATGACCTTCTCCGGGTAGGGCCACAGCTGCGGGTTCTTGGCGTCCGCGTAGTTGTCGTGGTCGAGGAACGGCAGGCGGTCCGGCGGGTAGTCCGTCCTGGCGGGGTTGTTGGTCCAGCCCAGGCCCCAGTTGCCCGCGCCGTCGGTGCACGACGGTCCCGGCGTGCAGTTGGTGGGGTTGCTGGTGCGCTGCGGGTTGATGCCGCTGTTGTAGGCCCACAGCGCGGCGAACCAGTTCTCGATCCTCGAGGGGTCGCCGTCGTTGATGATCATGCCCATGGACCTGGTCTGGTTCCACTTGTCCTGGAGGATGCGCACACCGGCCGCGACGTTGGTGGCGTAGTCGACCGCGACCGCGAGCTGCTTCTCCGGCGGCAGGGTGTTCCCGGCATCGGGTGTGCCCGCCTTGCGCATGCCGTCGGTGACCTGCGCGACGCCGTACCCGCAGTCGGCATCGGTCCAGTTGATGCTCCAACCGTCCTCGGCGCCGTAGTAGCTGCCGACCAGCGGGTTACCGGTGGCGCCCTCGGTGACCAGCGGCGACGCCTGCCACAGGTTCGACTCCTGGGCCAGCACGGCGAGCATGATCTGCGCGGGCACCTGGCCGCCGCCGGTGAGGTCGGCGGGCTGGAACATCGCCTGGGGCGACCACGACGAGGCCATGCCCGAGCTCTTCCAGTTCGCGGGGCGGGTGATCGTGAGCTGCTTCTGCACGGCCAGCTCCACCGCCCACTCGACCTGGCTCCAATGTGGTTGGTACACCTGGAGGTTCACGTCGTTGCGCTGGATCGAGCAGCGCCGGTCCTGGTCGACGGGATCGCTGGACGGGCCGGCGGCCTGCCCCGCGCTCCTCGTGGCGGTCACCGCGGGCGAGTCGGTCAGGCCCTGGGCCGCGTCGGCGCGCTGCCGGGCGGCGGGCCGGACGCGGAACTCGACGTCCTGGCCCGTGGCGGGAACGCGGGCGGCCAGTCGCACGCCCTCCTCGGGGTTCACGTGGTCGCCCGGCCGAGGCGCGCGGTGGCCGAACGCGATCCCGCCCAGCGTGGACACCTCGGCGCTCGCGTCGGCGTCGATCCTGCGGACGGTCGCGGGCAGCGCGCCCACCTTCGCGGTCCTGCCGGTGATGAACACCGCGCCGCCGACGCCGCCGGTGACGCGCAGCGCGGCCCACTCGCCGCGGGCCAGCTCGCCGACCTTCCCGGCGGCGACCCGGCGCACCCGGCCGTCGTCGCCGTCGCGGTCCATGAACACCACGCCGCCCCCGCCGTCGGCGCGCAACCGGAAGGGCACACCACCCGTGGACGCCAGGTCGCGGGCCTTCCCGCCGGCGTCGATCGCGACGACGCGGGAGCCCCACGCGGCGGCGATCTCGTCCCCGAGGGGGATGGCGGAGGTGACCTCGCCCTTGAGCTCCTGGGCGCGCACGACCGCACCGGTGGCCGTGTCGACGGTGTTCAGCCTGGTCACGCCGAAGTCGGCGACACCCGACTGGGTGAGTACCGCGGTCTCGCCCGTGCCGCAGCCGGGGTTGTAGTAGGCGAGCGACACGGTGGTGCCGAGCTTGGTGACGTGCCCGTTCGTCAGGTCCACGACGGCGGCGAAGGCGCCGCGGTCGAACAGGTGGGCCCGGTTGGTGAAGTGCCGGGGCGCGTAGACGACCACGGCGCGCTTGCCGGAACCGGTGACGCAGGCGTTGCCGATCCACTGGTCGGTCTCGACCCACGACTCGCCCAGGGTGGCCGCGGTGCGCCAGGTGTAGCCGGTGGCGGCCTCGGCGACGAGCAGGTGCAGGCCGGTGGAGTCGCCGCTGGTGGTCCAGGCGAGGTCCCGGGAGGTGCTCCAGCCCGGCGCCAGCACGGCGTCGCGCCTGGCCGGGTCCACAGTGGACCGGTCCGTTCCCGCCCCGGTCGCGGGTGGAGGTGGGGCGGCGGCCGACGCCTGGAACGGGCTCAGCAGGGAGCCGGCCACCGCGACGCACAGCGCGAACGCCGTGGTGCGCTTCTTCAGCACGCGGGTCTCCGTCCTCGAGGGCGTGGATCCTTCGGAGGAGATGCTGTGACAGCGCGCTTCAGGTCCTGTTCGAGGAATGTTCGACCTGCCGGGGGCCGAACGCGAGGAAGCCGGTCAGCGGTGATCGCTGACCGGCTTCCTGACGTGCACGAACTGGTGGACGATACAGGGATTGAACCTGTGACCCCTACCGTGTCAAGGTAGTGCTCTCCCGCTGAGCTAATCGTCCGTGCTTGCGGACGAGATCCTAGCGGACCACCTCGACGAAGCGTTCACACGGGGTCAGGTTCCGAACTTCACCCAGTTCACGCTCACGTACGGCGAAGGCTGCCCGCTCGTGAAGGTGACGTAGACGTCGTGCGTGCCGGTGACGTCGGAGATGTTCGCGGGGATGGTCCGCCACGCGTCCCAGCCCCCGGTGTTGCCGACCGCGAACGAGCCCACCGGGGTCGCGGTGCGCGAACCGAGCCGCACCTCGACCAGGCCGCTCACGCCACCCCCGGCGCCGGAGGCCACGCGGGCGTAGAACTGCCGCGCCGGTCCCGAGCCGAAGTTGACGCCGGAGAACTTCAGGTACCCGCCGTTCGCGATCTGGTTCACACCGGTGCCACCGTCACCCGATCCCACGGACCCGCCGGAGCGCTCCGAGGCGTTCTCCGCCTGCAGCTCGCTGTACGCGGAACCCCCACCGCCGGGGTTCGACGTGGTGGTCGTGGTGGTCGGGGGAGTGGTCCCGCCACCAGTCGAGTAGACGGCCACGTAGTCCACGACCATCGAGTGGCCCGACTGGGTGGCCGCGACAGGGGTCGGCTGGTTGTTGTTCAGCGCGTTCGGGAACGCGCCGCCCATCGCGAGGTTGAGCAGGATGAAGTGCCCCGCGTGCGACGTCATCTGGTTCCACACGCCGGCGCCGACGCGGGCCTGCGTCACCTGGTGGAACGACTGGCCGTCCACGAACCACGTGAACGTCTTGGCCGCGTCGTCCCACTCGAAGCGGTACGTGTGGAAGGCGGACTGGCAGGACGAGCCGGGGCACGCCCGCGAGTTGCCGATGCCGGTGAACTCGCCGCAGGCACCGCCTGGCGCGACGTCGCAGTGCAGGACGCCCCAGACGGAGTTGATGCCGTTGACGTTCTCCATGATGTCGAACTCGCCGATGCCCGGCCAGTTCCAGTAGTTGCCGCGGTACGGCGCGCCGAGGGTCCAGAACGCGGGCCAGTAGCCCAGGGCGGCCTCGCCCGTGACGTTCGGCATCTGGATGCGGCCCTCGATGGCGAGCTTGCCGCCGGCCGGTGGCTTGAAGTTGGAGCGCTGGGTCTCGATGCGCGCGGACGTCCAGTTGCCGGAGCCGTCCTTGAGCGCCGTGATGCGCAGGTTGCCGTTGCCGTCGAGCTTCAGGTTGTTCGTGCTGTTCGTGTAGTTCTGGATCTCGCCGGTGCCCCAGTTGGCGGGCCCGCCGGGGTAGCCGTGGCCGGTGTCGATGATCCAGTTGGCGCTCGACGGCAGCGATCCGTTCGAACCGTTGAAGTCGTCACCCCACACCTGCGTCCATCCCGTCGCAGGGGGTGGGATCGAGGCGTTGGCGGACATGGCGGCGATCGCCAGGGGGACCGCGGCAAGAAGAGCTGTCGTGGCCGCGAGGACGCGGCGGCGTTGCTTCATGCGCGAGTGACCTCCTTGTCACGGGTGCAGTCCATTTATGAGAGCGCTCTCACGGCGCAAGAACAAGCGCCCGTTCGGACCAACGCCGCGAAACGGTCACGGCAGGGGGAGCGTCTCGTGTGGACTGTTACTTCGCGTCGGCGTAGCACTCCACGGTCACCGCGTTCATCGGGAACCGGACCGGGGTCTCGCCGAACAGCAGCCGCGTCGCCTCACGTCCCGCCACGGCGATCGCCTCGACGACGGCGTCCGCGTCGGCCAGGGGGCAGTGCACCAGGACCTCGTCGTGTTGGAAGAAAACCAAATGCGCGCTGGCGGGCAACCGGGTGCGCAGGACGCCCAGCAGCGCCGCCGTCCAGTCCGCCGCGCTGCCCTGCACGACGAAGTTGCGGGTGAACCGGCCCCAGTTCCGCGCCGCCTGCCTTGACGACCGCGACACGTCGCCCGAGTCGTCCGCCCCGCCGGTCAGCTCCTGCCAGGCCGCGGACGGCGTGGGCGAGGTGCGGCCCAGCCGGGTGCGCACCATCCGGCCCTGCTCGCCGGCGAGCGCCGCCGCCTCGACGTAGCCGACGGCGACCGGGAACCTCTTGCGCAGCACGGCGAGCAGCGGACCGGCCTCGCCCGACGTGCCGCCGTACATGGCCGAGAGCATCGCGATCTTCGCGCGGGGGCGTTCGCCCTTGAACGAGTCCTCCGCCAGCGCCGCGTACAGGTCGTCGTCGCCGCAGACCTCCATCAGCCGCTGATCCCCTGACAGGGCGGCGAGAATCCGCGGTTCGAGCTGGGAGGCGTCGGCCGCCACCAGGCACCAGCCCTCGTCCGCGACCACGGCCCGGCGCAGTGAGCGCGGGATCTGCAACGCCGCACCTCCGCGCGACGCCCAGCGGCCGGAGACCACGCCGCCCACGACGTAGTCCGGCCGGAACCGTCCATCCGCGACCCACGTGTCGAGCCACGACCAGCCGTGCGCCACCCACATCCTGGCGCGCTCCTTGTAGTCCAGCAACGGCGCCACCGCCGGGTGGTCGACCTTCTTCAGCACCCACCGGCGGGCCGACGGGACCTCGATGCCCGCACGGGCGAACGCCCGCACGATGCTGGCCGGCGCGTCCGGGTTCATCTCGCGCCCGCCCAGCGCCTCCTGGATCCGGTCGGCCAAGTCCTGCAACAACTTCGGCCGCGCGCCCGGAGCCGGCCGCGGCCCGAGGATCTCCTCCAGGATCTGCAGATGCACGTCCTCGCGCCACGGCAACCCGTGGTGCGTCATCTCCGCGGCCACCAGCGCCGAGGCCGACTCCGCCGCGATCAGCAGGCCGAGCGCCGGGTTCCGTTGCTGGGCGCGGAAAACCAGCGACAACGCCGCCAGCTCGTCGGTGCCGCCCGGCAGCACCACCGGCTCCGGCCCGAACAACGTCAGCTCGTCGTCCTTCTTGCGCACGCCGACGTCGGGCGGTGCGGGCAGTCGCAGCTCGCGGGCCACCGCCCCCGCCAGCTCACGCGGTTCGCGGTGCCTGCCCTCGGCGCCCAGCAGCAGCGACTCGGTCAGCAGCAGGTCCCAGCACCGGTCGACCCGCACGCCGGCCGCGAGCAGCGGCGGGTACGTCTCGGACGTGTCCGCCCACACCCAGCGCGGCCGGTGGGCGCGCTCCAGCGACGCGACGGCGGGGGCCAGCGACGCCGCCGCCATCGCGGGACCCGCGGGTGTCCCGTCGTCGTGCAGCTTCTGCCACCGGCCCGCACCGTCCGCTTCCGGGACGAGGGCGACCAGCACGCCCCTGATTGTGCCCACCGGCCCTGACAGTTTCAGTCCAGGCTGAACTCCGGGTGCCGGATAACCGGTGGAGCTTCTCCAAGACAGACGGCGAAGGAGTGAGGCGTAAACAGGAAAAGACCACGATGGTGTGGTCTTCCTACCCCTGGCCTGACCACCGGCCGACTATGAAGCCGTGGACCGAGCACTGAGCGTTGCCGCCCTGCTGGATCCCACCCACCAGGTGGTCCCCTTCCACGGCAGAGAACCCGAGCTGCAGGCCCTCGTGCTCTGGCGCGACAGCCCGGCGCCGCGGGCGTCCATGCTGCTGCACGCCCCGGCGGGCGCGGGCAAGACCAGGCTGCTCCTGCACTTCCGCGACGAGCACTGGGACGAGGCCGGGCACGGCAGGCTCGTCGTGGTCGACGACGCCGACCGCCTCCCGTGGCAGGACGTGTTCACCCGGCTCCAGGACACGCTGAGGCACGGACCGGCGCGCACGCGGGTGCTGCTCACCGCGAGGGCCACGGGCTGGTGGTGGTCCTCCACCCGCCAGCGCATCGCCGACTTCGACCACGAGGTCACCGACCTCGCGCTGAGTCCGGCACCGGCCGGCCGCGCCGAGTCGTTCACCCTCGCCTGTCAGCACTTCGCGAAGCAGCTGAACGTCACCGCCCCCGACGAGCCGCCGCCCAACATCGCCCGCGAGACCGTCCTCGACCTGCACATGGCCGCGCTGACCGCGGTCCACGGCGACCCGTGCGACGTCAACCGCACCCAGCTCGTCCGCCGTCTCCTCGACCACGACACCGGACCCGCGACCGGCCGGATCGCCGAGGACTACCTCGCGGTCGCCACGCCGGAGGACCCCGACCCGGACGTGCTCGCCCGCGCCGCCCAGCGGTGGCCGCACCTGGTCCCGAGGCTCGACGAGCTCCTCGCCGCCCGCCCGGAGGTCGTGCCGGACATGGCCCGCGACAGCCTCCGCATCGCCGCCGAGATCGGGTCGAGCGCCACCGCGGTGCACATCGCCCGCCAGGTCTTCCGCGACGAGCGCTTCGCCGTCGACGCCCTTCCCTCGATCCTCACCCACCGCCTGGTGGAACGCGCCGGCGACGTCCTCGACCGCGCCGAGATGTACGGGATGCTCAGCGCCCGCACGATGCTGTGCGGCCTGCGCCAGGAGTCCGTCGAGGCCTCCCGGCGGGAGGTGGAGTGCTACCGCGAGCTCGCCCGGCAGGACGCGGACAACCGGCCGCTGCTCGCCGACGCGCTGGGCGACCTCGGCCTGCGGCTCATCAACGCCCAGCGGCGCGAGGAGGCGCTGGCCGTCTCCGAGGAGGCCATCGCGCTGTGGCACGAGATCGCGCTCGACGACCCGGAGACCAGTCCGCAGCTCGCCTCCGCGCTGGAACAGATCAGCTACCGCTACCAGGCGCTCGGCCAGGACGAGGCCGCGACGACCGCCATCAGCCGCGCCGTCCTGCTCTACCAGGAGCTCGCGAAGAACCACCCGGCGCTGTTCCGCGCCGACTTCGCCAGGGTCGCGGCCGCGATGGCCCGCCGCCACCTGGCCGACGGCGAGAAGCAGCACGCCGCCGACTCCATGCAGCTCGCCATCGCGAACTGGCGGGTGCTCGCGCGGGACGACCCGCGCTTCGAACCCGAGCTGGCCCGCAACCTGGTCGTGGCGGGCACGATGCTCATCGACCTGCGCAGGGCCGGTGCCGCGAGCGAGGCGGTGAAGGAGGCCATCGACCTGTTCCGGCGGCTCGCCGTCGTGAACCCGGAGACGTTCCGCGCGGAGCTCGCCGAGGCGTTGATGCGGCACAGCCAGGCGTTGCGGCAGCTGGACGAGGACCTGGACGCCGAGCTCACCGCACGCGAGGCGGTGATGGCGTGGCGCGAGACGGGCAACCGCAAGGGCCTCGGCACCGCGCTGCTCGTCCTCGCGCAGATCGCCGACGACCTCGACGCGGCGCAGGAGGCCGTCCACGTCCACCGGGAGCTGGTGGCCGAGGACCTCGTCTGGAACCAGGCCGACCTGCTGATCGCCCTCGCGGCCCTCGCCGAGCAGCAGCTCCTGCACGACCGCGACGACCAGGCGTTGCGCACCACCGACGAGTGCCTGGAGATCTGCCACCGGCTGCCGTCGCAGCTCGTCGAGTTCTTCGGCGCGAAACTGGCGCCGGTGCTGCAGTCCGCCGCCCGCGCGCTGTCGGAGTCCGACCACCACGCCCGCGCCCTGCGGCTGTCGGAGTTCACGGTCGACGTCTGGCGCGCACAGCTGCCGAAGCTGCCGCCCAACGCCTACCTCGCGGCCATCCAGCAGCACGCGTGCCGGCTGCGCGGCGCGGAACGCAAGGACGACGCCAGGAACACCGCCCACACGGCCCTGGTGCTGTGGCACATGACGGGCCTGGACCTGGACCGGCAGTCCGGGTACGCCGACGCGTTGACGATCTACGGCCGGCTCTGCGTGGAGACCCGGCACGAACCGGTCAAGGCGCTCCAGCTCGCCCACCGCGCGGTGCGCATCGCCCGCGCGGTGGGCGATCCGGTCAAGCTGGAGTTCGCCCTGGAGACCGTGGAGGAGGCGGAGATCGCGCTCAGCTGGTCATGAGCAGCGACCGCACGAAGAACGCCACGTTGGCCGGACGCTCCGCGAGACGGCGCATGAAGTAGCCGTACCACTCGTCGCCGTACGGGACGTAGACGCGCATCCGGTTGCCCTCGGACGCGATGCGCTTCTGCTCCTCGGGCCGGATGCCGTACAGCATCTGGAACTCGTAGGTGTCCTTGGAGCGCGCGGAGGCGAGGTCGGCGGCGATCGCGATGAGACGCGGGTCGTGCGAGGCCACCATCGGGTAGCCCTGACCCTCCATCAGGACCTTCAGGCAGCGCACGTACGACAGGTCGACGTCGTGCTTGTCCTGGTACGCAACAGAAGCGGGTTCCTGGTAGGCACCCTTGCACAGCCGCACGCGCGAACCGGAGTGCGCGAGGTCGCGGCAGTCCTGCTCGGTGCGCTTCAGGTACGCCTGGAGCACCGCGCCGACCCACGGGAAGTCCACCCGCAGCTCGCGCAGGATGCCCAGCGTCGAGTCCGTGGTGGTGTGGTCCTCCATATCGAGCGTCACGGTCGTGCCGACGACGGCGGCGGCCGCGCAGATCCGCCGCGCGTTCTCCAGCGCGATCTTCTCGCCGTCCACCGGCAGCGACTGGCCGACGGCCGACAGCTTGACCGACACCTCCGCGCCCTCGGTGAGCCCGTGCGACTCCAGCCGCGACAGCAGCGTCAGGTAGGCCTCGACGGTGTCGGTGGCCTGCGACTCCTCGACGGTGTCCTCACCGAGGTGGTCCAGGGTCACCAGGCGGCCGTCGCCGAGCACCTCGGCGGTCGCGCGGATCGCGGCGGAGACGTCGTCACCGGCGACGAACCGCTCGACGACGGGCCGGGTCAGCGGCGTCGACTCGACGAGCTTGCGGGCACCCGCGCTGCGGGACGCCAAGAGGAGGCTGGAGCGCAACATGTTCACGTCCTCGGGGTGTGGTGATGAGTGGTTCCCGCCGCGGGTGGCGGCGGAAACCACTCATCGATCGGGCCGGATCTAGCCCTGGTGCGGGTGGAGGTGGGTGGTGGGCGCCGCGAAGGTCTCCTTGACCGACCGCGGGCTGACCCAGCGGAGCAGGTTGTGGACCGACCCCGCCTTGTCGTTCGTGCCGGACGCGCGGCCGCCGCCGAACGGCTGCTGGCCCACGACGGCACCGGTGGGCTTGTCGTTGACGTAGAAGTTGCCGGCGGCGAACCGCAGCTCCTCCTGCGCGTGCGCCACGGCGGCGCGGTCGCGGGCGATGATCGAGCCGGTCAGACCGTACGGCGCCGCGCTCTCCATCTGCTTGAGCACGGTCAGGTAGTCGGCGTCCTCGAAGACGTGGACCGCGAGCACCGGGCCGAAGAACTCGGTGGTGAACACGGAGTTCGCGGGGTCGGAGCCGAGCAGCACGGTCGGCCGGACGAAGAAGCCGTCCGAGTCGTCCGCGGTGCCACCGGCCGCGATCTCCAGCGACGAGTCCGCGCGAGCGGCCTGCAGCACGCCCGAGAGCTTGTCGAACGAACGGCGGTCGATCACCGCGCCGCCGAAGTTCGAGAAGTCGGTGACGTCGCCGTAGGTCAGCGCCTCGACCTCGGCCAGGAACTGGTCCTTGATCTTGTTCCATACCGAGCGCGGCACGTAGGCGCGCGACGCGGCGGAGCACTTCTGGCCCTGGTACTCGAAGGCACCGCGGATCATGGCCACGCGCAGCACGTCCGGGTCGGCCGACGGGTGCGCCAGGATGAAGTCCTTGCCGCCGGTCTCGCCGACGATCCGCGGGTACGAGCGGTAGTTGGCGATGTTCGCGCCGACCTGCGCCCACAGCTTCTGGAACGTCGCGGTGGAACCGGTGAAGTGGATGCCCGCGAGGTCGGGAGAGCTCAGGGCGACCTCGGACACGGCGAGGCCGTCACCGGGCAGCAGGTTGATGACGCCGGGCGGCATGCCCGCCTCTTCCAGCAGCCGCATCGTCAGGTGCGCGGCGAACGACTGGGTGGGCGACGGCTTCCACAGCACGACGTTGCCCATCAGCGCGGGCGCGGTCGGCAGGTTGCCGGCGATGGCGGTGAAGTTGAACGGCGTGATGGCGTAGACGAAACCCTCGAGCGGGCGGTGGTCCGTGCGGTTCCACACGCCGGGGGAGGAGATCGGCTGCTCGGCCAGGAGGTTCCGGGCGAACTGCACGTTGAAGCGCCAGAAGTCGATCAGCTCGCACGCCGAGTCGATCTCCGCCTGGATCGCGGTCTTCGACTGGCCGAGCATCGTGGCGGCGTTGAGGGTCTGGCGCCACGGGCCGGCGAGCAGGTCGGCGGCGCGCAGGAGGATCGCCGCGCGGTCGTCGAACGACAGCGCGCGCCACGCCGGGGCCGCCTCGCGGGCCGCGCGCAGGGCGTCGGTGGTGTCCTGCTGGGTCGCGCCGGCGAGTGTGCCGAGGACGGAGCGGTGGTTGTGCGGCTGGACGACGTCGAAACGCTCCCCGCCACCCATGCGCTGTTCGCCGCCGATGGTCAACGTCAGCTCGAGCGGCTCCTTCTGCAGCTCGGCCAGCTTGGCCTGCAACTCGGCGCGCTCCGGGGTGCCGGGGGCGTACTGCAGGACCGGCTCGTTGACCGGGGCGGGAACCTGGGTGACCGCGTCCACTCGCAACTCCTCTTCGAATCAGTGTCGGTACGCACACCGTAAGTCCGCACGACTTGGCCCCGGTTGTCCAACTGGCCAAGATTCACCGGGTCAGATGTACGATCGAACAGTGTCGAGCCTCCGCCACGTCCTCATCGCGCTCGGCGACCCGCTCGTCGAACTGCAGGTCGCGCCGGTCGGACTGGAGGTCGACGTGCGCGACGTCGTGATCATGGATCCGGACGACCCACCCGATGTCGCCGCGGGCGATCTCGCCTTGCTCATCGGCGCCCGCGGCCGGGCCGCGTTGCCGCTGATCAGGGCCGCCGGCCGGGCGAAGGCCGCCGCGGTCGCCGTCAAGGAGAGCTCTCCGGCGCTCGACCAGGCCGCGACGGACGCCGGTGTCGCGTTGCTGGAGGTCAGGCCCGAGGTCCGCTGGGGCCACCTGGAGTCGCTGGCCAAGGGCGTGCTGACGACCACGACCGACGACGGCGAGGTCCTCGGCGACCTGTTCGCGCTCGCGCAGACGATCGCCACCCTGACCGGCGGCATCGTCAGCATCGAGGACACCGCGAGCCGCGTGCTCGCGTACTCGCGGTCGTCCGACGAGGTCGACGAGCTGCGCCGGCTGTCGATCCTCGGCCGCCAGGGCCCGGAGCCGTACCTGAAGATGCTGCGCGAGTGGGGCGTCTACAACCTGCTCCGGTCGGGCGAGGAGGTCGTCCGCATCGACGAGCGCCCCGAGCTCGGCATCCGCCGCCGCATCGCGGTCGGCATCCACGCGGGCGCCCAGCCGCTCGGCTCGATCTGGGTGCAGGAGGGCGCCCAGCCGCTGACCGAGCAGGCCGAACGGGCACTGCTCGGCGCCGCCCGCGTCACCGCGCCGCACCTCGTCCAGCAGCGCAACCAGCCCACGTCGAGGTTCCGCGAGAACCTCCTCGCCGCCCTGCTCACCGGCCGGATGGACGCCGCCACGGTCGCGGGCCAGATCGGCGCCGACCCCCGCAAACCCGCCGCCGTGGTGGTGTTCGCGGTCAGGAGCGCCGAGGGAGGCCGCAGCGAGCACGAGCTGCGCCGCGCCGAGATGACCGGCCTGATCTCCGTGCACGCGGCGGCGTACCGGCGCAGCGCGCTCGTGAGCGAGTCCGGCGGCCGCACCTACGTGCTGCTGCCGGACCTCGCCCCGAACGCCCAGCTCCTCACCCTGACGCGCGAGATCGTCACCACCGCACGCCGGCACCTGCACACGGCGGTCCAGGCGGCCGTCGGCTCAACGGTGTCCACTTTGGACGAGGCGCGGGTCTCCCGGCAGGAGGCCGAACGCGTGCTGGACGCGATGGCGCGCGACCTCGACGCCGAGGTGGCGACGCTCGCCGACGTCCGCTCCCAGGTCCTGGTGAGCGAGATCCTGGCGCTGTTGCAGGACAACCCGCGCATCCGGGACCCCCGGATCGACGCGCTCGACCCGGAGCTGGCGAAGTCGCTGCTGGCCTACCTCGACGCGCTGGGCGACGTGCGCACCGCCGCGGAACGGCTGCACGTCCACCCGAACACGTTGAGGTACCGGCTCAAGCGCGCCAAGGAGGGTGCCGACGGCCTCGACCTCGACGACCCGCTCGTCCGGCTCGTCGCGCAGCTTCAGCTCAGGATGCGGTAGAGCAGCGCGCGTTCCGCGATCGTCCACGTCGTCGTGGTGAGCAGGTACAGCCCGGCGGCCAGCGGCAGGTAGGCCGCCACCAGGATCGTGCCGAACGGCAGCACCTTCACCAGCCCGGTCATGAACCCCGGCTGGGGCGTGGTGGTCATCCGCGACTGCTGCCACCGCACGGTCAGGTACGCCACGACGGCGAGCAGCCCGAACAGCACGAAGAACACCCACGCGAAGCCGGTGGTGAAGTGCGTGCCGAGCGAGATGCCGAACAACGTGCCGTCCAGCAACGGGTTCGGCGTCGTGACGACCTGGTAGACCACCATGAAGAACGGGACGGTCGCGAGCATCGGCAGCAGGCCGGCGAACATCGACACGCCGTTGCTCTTGTAGACCTTCTGCGACTCCTCCGAGAACCGCACGAGGTCCTTGCCGTACTTCTTCTGCAGCTTCTGGATCTCCGGCGCGAGCCTGGCCTTGGCCTTCTCGCCGCGCACGGCCGCGCGGTAGAAGGGGTGCAGCACGAGCCGCACGGCGACGGTGAACAGCACGATGGCGAGCGCGGGCATGCCGAAGCCCGCCAGGGCGGCGCCCAGGTCAGCGAACAAGGGTCGTTTCTCCGTATCGAGTTGGGGTGCGGGGGACGTCAGAACGTCCCGCATCCCGGCGCTCGAGGACGGGGTCTGCCTGCGGCATCGGGGTTTCGCAGGCGCAGCTGTGCTGTGCGGTGGGCCCGTTCGCGGATCGAGAGCGACCGCGCCGGCGCCACCGACACGGGCACCAGCGCGACGAGCACGACCAGCGCGAGGGCGAGCGCGGTCACAGCCGCGACGACCTCGGTGGGCGAGGACAGCAGGGTGAAGGCGTAGAGGGCGGGCAGGAAGACCGCGAGCACCAGCAGCGCTCGGTTCCTGGTCTCTGGCCGCCACATGCCTCGCAGACTACCGAAACCGGGAGGGTCGTGGGGTGTGGTTCACGACTCGACGAGACCGGGACGGTCCGGGTGGTCGTAGCGCACGAACATGTCGGCGACCGGCTCGTAGTCGTCGAACGCCGGCAGCGTCCACTCCTGCGCCGTCTTGCGCTTCAGCGCGCCGGGGGAGAGCCACAGGTGCACGGTGAGCTCGGCCGGCAGCCACCGGTCGAGCAGCAGCGTGCCGTCGACGAGCACGACGCCGTTCTCCGGCAGGTCGACGTACTCGGCGCGGCTCGCCCGGTCCGTGGCGGCGTTCCACAGCGACGGCAGCACCTTGCCGTCGAGGGCCGGGTCGAGGACCTCGCGCTGGAGCCCCTTGTAGTCGAACCAGTCGTGCCGGTACGAGTACGAGTCGGTGCGGCCGTGCTCCAGCCGCACCGAGGCCGGTCGCAGGAAGTCGTCGAGGGACACCCGCTGCACCGCGCGGCCCAAGGCGCGCAACGGTTCCACGGCGGCGTCCGCGAGCTTGCCCGGTTCCGCGGCGGGTGCGCCGTCGACGAGCACGCGCACCCGGCCGTCCATCGCGCCCACCCGGCGGACGATCTCGGCGACCAGCGCGTCGAACGTCAGCGGCCGGACCTTCACCGCCACACCGCCGGCGGCTGCCAGCCGGCCCACGCCGTGTCCCACCAGATCTCGCCGGAGGCCAGCATCTTCTCGATCGTGACCCCCTCGGCCCTGATCGCCGAGGCTTCTTCCGCCGAGTACTTGCCGGTCGCGACCTGCTCCTCGAACTCGTCCAGGTCGCGCTGCGCCCAGGTGCCGTCCGGGTCCAGGGTGTAGTCGAGCGCGTGGTCGAGGGTCTCGAAGCCGTCCTCGACGCGGCGGTAGGGCGCCTGGAGGTTCAGGTAGTAGTTGCCGAACACCCGGTCGTCGCCCTTCCAGAACAGGTCGACGGAGTAGGCGTCGGCCGGGCGGTGCAGCATGAGCTTGCCGTGCCCGCGCCAGAACCCGCGGTTCGGCGTGTTCCAGGGGTGCGGGTGGTGGTGGGCGGGGTAGGTGAGCGGGGTGCCCGGTTCGACGAACACCGCGAGCAGCCCCGGCTCGTCCGCGACCACCCTGACCGGCATCTCCGACCAGACCTCGCCGTGCAGCACCTCACGCCGCACCACGACCTCACCCGGCGTGAACGACCTCATGCGCCGAACTTACGTGATCACGCTCCGCCGCGTCCTCGGCCAGCATCCTGCGCTTGAGCGCGGGCACGGCGTTGGTCACCCGCAGGAACGTCCGCGAGAACGCCGACACGACCCGGCCGATCACCGGTTTGTGGGCGAGGCTGGTGCCGTCCATCATCTCCAGCGACGCCTCCACGGCGTCGAAGGCGTACCCGACCATCTCCCGCTCGTACTCGGAGATCGCCGTGACGACGTCCTTGCCGCGCTGGGCCTCGACGAGCTTGCGGCACAACAGCTCCGCGTCCCGCAGCGCCGTGTTCGCGCCGATGCCGCGGCCGGGTGTCATGAGGTGCACCGAGTCGCCGATCATCGTGACGTTGCTCGGCGTCCAGGGCTTCAGCCGCTCGGACGTGCGGACCTTGATCTGGAACACCGTCTCGGGGATGGCCAGCGCGAACAGCTGCCGCAGGTGCGGGTGCACGTCCGGGGTCATGCTCAGGACGACCTGCTTGAGCTCGGCCTGGCTCATGCCCTTCATGTCCGGGAACTTGTCGTGCGAGGCCGCGTAGCCCCACATGATGTAGTCGTCCTCGATCTCGTTGTCGTCGAACCGCATCACGTGGACGATCACGAACTCGCCGCGCGGCCCGAACAGCAGCGTGACGGCGCCGTCGGCCAGCGGCGGCAGCAGCTTCACGTTCTCGTCGGTCAGCGGCAGCTTGCCCGCGATCGACGTGATGCCGCTGTCGACCACCCTCGCGTGCGGCAGGTACTGCTTGCGCACCTTCGACTGCGCGCCGTCGGCGCCGACCAGCACGTCGCCGGTCTCGGACGTGCCGTCGGCGAAGAACGCGGTGACGGTGCCGTCGTCGTTCTGGGTGAAGTGCGTGAACGTCTTGTCGAACCGCACGACGTCCTCCAGGCCGTTCAGCAACGCCGTGCGCATCGCGATCCGGCTGACCGACTTCTCGTTGCGGCTCTCGTCGACGTCCGTCGGGATGTCGCCGACCAGCAGCTCCCGGTACTTCTCGGTCCGCATGTTGATCCGCTGCGGCGGCCTGGCCGTCGTGCGGACGAACTCGGCGAACACGTCCGGCGGTAAGCAGCTGTGCAGCGCCTTGCTGCCATCGGGGCTGATCCCGACCCGGTAGCCGATCAGCATGCTGCGCGGCGTGCGGTCGCGTTCGAACAACGCGACGTCCACACCGGCCTTCTTGAGCCCGTGCGCCAGGCACAGGCCACCGGTCCCCGCTCCGATGACGATGACGCGCATGACAGCCTCCCCTACTAAGTCTCTTAGTTGGGAAGATATTCAGGTGTTGAGACTCTTGTCAATCGTCTTGACTGAGTCTCCTGAGCCGCGCGGTGGCGATCGCGAGCCGGACGTCGTCCGGTGGCAACAGCCTGACCAGCTGTTCCAGCGCCTCGACGTCGTGCTCGCCCGAGTCGGTCTGGGTGAAGGTCCACAGCGCGTTGGCGTCCCCGCGCGACAGGACGGCCCTGCGCACGCCGCTCGCCAGGTCGTCGCGTTCGGCCAGCACGAACGGCGCCTCCGACCGGCGCAGCAGCGACCCGCGGTAGCGCGCGGCGGCCAGCGGGACGTCGCCGTCGGCGAGCGCCGACCTGGCCGCCAGGAAGTCGGCCTCGACGTCGGCGGTGAGCCGGTACGGCCTGGTCGCGAGCACGTCCGGGCCCAGCTGGGCGCGCAGCCGGTGCAGCTCCGCGCGCACCGTCGTCGGGTTGCCGCGCTCGCCGTAGAGCCGCAGCGCGAGCTGGCCGGCGGACAGCCTGCCGTGCAACGTCAGCGCGCACAGGATCTCCGCGTGCCGCGACGAGATCGGCACCTCGCGCCCGTCCAGCACCACCCTCGGCTCCGGCAGCAGGAACGACAGCGACAGCACGCTGCGCCGCACGTGCCGCTGCCGTGGCACGTGCAGCAGGTAGCCCTCGGCGAGGGGTTCCAGCACCGCCTCGCGGCCGTCGTCCAGCAGCACGCGGCCGCAGGACACGTCGACGCGCGCCGGCAGCAACCCGTACGGCTCGACCGCGACCACGCGCCCGCTGGGACTGAGCAACGCGCCGGGCTCGCCGCGCAACGCGATGAGGTGGCGCATGTTGCGCGCCCGCAGCGCCTCGTCCCGGGCGTGCATCCTGGCGAGCATCTCCGACTCGGCGAGCCGGGCCGACGCGGACACCAGCGCCACCATCGACGGGTGCACGGTCGAGATCGGGCCGCTCAGGTCGACCACGCCGATCGTCGTGCCGCTGTCGGGGTCGCGGATCGGGCTCGCCGCGCACGTCCAGTGGTGGTAGGTCCGCACGAGGTGCTCGGCGGAGTGGACCGTGACGGGGGAGTTCAGCGCCAGCGCCGTGCCCATGCCGTTGGTACCCGCCGCGCCCTCCGACCAGAGGGTTCCCTCGGCCAGGCCGACGTCCTCGGCGATGCCGCGGGTGTCTTTCGAGCCCTCGCACCACAGGATGTGGCCCTGCGCGTCCGTGACGATCATGATGTGCCCGGCTTCCTCCGCGAAGCCCAGCAACGTCTCGCGCAGCACCGGCAGGCTCGGGTGCAGCGGGTGGCGCTCGCGCAGATCGGGCAGCTCGTCCGCGGCGAACACGGTCGGCGCGGTGTGCAGGTCGGGATCGACGTTCGCGGCGAGTGATCGCTGCCACGATGCGGAAATCACCGAGCGTGGCGAATCAACCGTGCGAGTACCACTCAACACGGCGTCTCTTACGCGACTCAGCAACAGTGCGTGTTGCTCGGGGTCGTGGGCCACTGAATCCATCCACGGCTTGCAACGAGCATGCAACGTTCTGCTGCCTACTTTCTCATTTCCCCCACCCCAGTCCGTCAGCGGGAGTCGAGAATGACGCAGTACGCGGCGCCGGGTCAGCCCGGCAGCGTGGTCGCGTACCGAGCGAGGTACGACCACTACATCGGCGGCGACCACGTCGCTCCCGTGGCCCGCGAGTACGTGGAGAACGTGTCGCCGGTGACCGGTGAGGTGTTCACGGAGGTCGCCCGCGGCACCGACGCCGACCGCGCACGCGCCCTGCACGCGGCCAGCGGCGCCGCGCGGGTGTGGGGGAGCACGACGGCGCAGGAGCGCGCCACGGTCCTGGGCGAGATCGCCGACCGGGTGGAGGAGCACGCGACCGAGCTCGCGGTCGCCGAGACGTGGGACAACGGCAAGCCCGTCCGCGAGGCGCTGGTCGCCGACGTCCCCATGCTGATCGAGCAGTTCCGCCAGTTCGCCGCCGTCGTCCGCGCCGAGCTGGGCGAGGTCGAGCAGCTCGGCCGCGGCACCTGCGACTACCGCACGTTCCAGCCGCTCGGCGTCGTGCACGAGCGCCTCTCCTGGACGTTCCCGCTGATGAACGCGGGTCGTGTGCTCGCACCGGCCCTCGCGGCCGGCAACGCCGTGGTGCTGGAGCCCGCTCTGCAGACGCCGGCGTCGATCCACGTCCTGCTCGACGTCATCGCCGACCTGCTGCCGCCCGGTGTGGTGAACGTGGTCACTGGATCGGATGACCACCCGGTCGTGTCAGGCCGGTGCCCCAACATCTTCTTCTCGGACGTCCTCGCGCAGCGCGACGGCTTCCTGGACAAGGCCCTCGAGGGCTTCGCGATGTTCGCCGCCAACCAGGGCGAGATCCCGGTGGCGCCGTCCCGCGCGTTGATCCAGACCGCCGCCTACGAGGAGCTCCTGCACCTCGCCACCGAGCGCGCCCGGCGCCTGAAGACCGGCGACCCGCTCGACACCGACACGATGGTCGGCGCCCTCGTCTCGCTCGCCCAGCGCGACCGGGTCCTCGCGTACTTCGCGCGGGGCAGGGCCGAGGGCGCGCGGCTGGTGCTGGGCGGCGAGGCCTCCGGGCACTTCGTCGAGCCGACGATCTTCGAGGGCGACCACCGGTCGGCCGTGTTCTCCGCCGACGTCCTCGGGCCGGTCGTGGCCGTGACCCGGTTCGACGACCGGGACGACGCCGTGAAGATCGCGAACGACGCGACCACCCAGCTCGGCGCCGGGCTCTGGTGCCGGGACATCGCGCTGGCGCACAACGTCGGCCAGGAGCTCGCCGCCGAGCGGGTGTGGGTCAACAACTACTACGCCTACCCCGCGGACGCCGCCGCGCTGTCCCGGTACCGCCGGGTCAAGCACCTGGTGGTCAGCTACTCGGACCGCGGGCAGGGGTACTTCTAGTCCTGCCAGGGGACCTGGGGGCTGCGGTAGTAGTTGATGCCCTGGACCTTCCAGCGCCTCGCCTGCGCTCCCAGGCGGCGGGCGAAGTCGTCCCAGTCGTGGGTCGCCCGCGGTGACCAGCCCAGCTCCGCCGCGGCGGGCAGGCGGGGGAAGGCCAGGAACTCGAGGTCCGCCGGCGTCTCGGCCGTCTCCGTCCACAGTGGAGCTTCCACGCCGAGGACCCGGTCCTCCGGCACGCCCTCCAGGTAGCTGCCGGGGTCCCAGTCGTAGGAGTCCCTGACCTCGACCACGCCCGCCCACTTGAGGCCCAGTTCGGTGTCCTCGGTGTACTTCATGTCCAGGTAGACGCGGTTGGCCGGGGACAGGATGACCCTGGTGCCGCGCTTGGCCGCCGCCGCGACGTTCTCGTCGGCCGTGGTCTGGTTCCAGAACTGCACCACCGGGCCGGTGTCGGTGGTGGTCTTGATGAACTCGTGCCAGCCGATGGCGGTCTTGCCGTACTTCTCGACGAGCGGGAGGGCCCTGGTCATGAACGCCTCGTAGTCGGCGTCCGGGGTGGTCAGGGCCTCGTCTCCGCCGATGTGCAGGTACGGGCCGGGGGTGATCGCGGCCACCTCCCTGATCACGTCCTCGATGAACTCGTACGTGATGTCCTCGTGGATGGCCAGGGAGGAGAAACCCACCTCGATGCCGGTGTACGGGTCGCGCCTGGTGTTGTCGGCGTTCAGGTTCGCGTAGCTCGACTGGGCCGCGTTCGTGTGGCCCGGCATGTCGAACTCCGGGATCACCGTCATTCCCCTCGCTCGGGCGTACTCGACGAGGTCCTTGTACTCGGCCTGGGTGTAGAAGAAGTCTCCTGTTCTGGTGCCCACTTCTGTTCTGCCGCCGATGTTGGTCAGTTGTGGCCAGGACTTGATTTCCAGGCGCCAGCCCTGGTCGTCCGAGAGGTGCAGGTGGAGGTGGTTGATTTTGAAGGCTGCCAGCTGGTCGATGTAGTTCTTCACCTGGTCCGGTGTGAAGAAGTGCCTGGTCACGTCCAGCATTGCGCCTCGGTGGGGGTACCTCGGGTGGTCCTCGATCCTGACACCGGGGATGCGCCATTCGACGGGCTGTTCGGACTTCGCCTCCACCTCGGGTGGCAGCAACTGGCGGAGGGTTGCCACGGCGTTGAAGTGGCCGGCCGGGGTGGTGGCCCGAATGGTCACGCCTGTGGCGGTGACGTCCAGTTCGTAGCCCTCCTCGGCGGTCTCGCCGGTGTCGAAGAGGATGGCGTTCGAGGACGGTTCGGTGGTGATCTCCAGGTCGTAGCCCGTGGAGGGGCGGAGGACCTCGGCGAGCCTGGCTGCCGGGTGGTGGGCTGCCTCGGTGGCCAGGACGATCTTGGTGTCGGGGGTCAGCGTGAAGGTCGCGTTCGGGATCGGGTGCACCTGGACGGGCTGGGGGACCAGTTCCTGCGGTGAGGGTGCTGTCTCGGTCACCAGTGCTCCTGGGCTCGGGGCTGTTCCTTTCGTTAGGTATAGACCAATTTTCGGGTTGGCGGGAGGGGGTGGTCGTCTTGTCGTTGTGGGTGCCTGTTTCAGGCGCGGGGCTCCGCCCCGGACCCCGCCAGCTGATCAAGGACCGGGCCGGCGCCGTTGGTGGGTTGATGGCACGCCTGTTGATTTGGGCGGCTGTGCGTTGCGTGGGTGGTGCGGTTCGGGTGGGGTGGTCCCGTCCCGAACCGGGCAGAGCGAGCCACAAGCAGGGAGGGGTGTCAAACCG